>NZ_BAAAYL010000004.1 GCF_039536205.1 Streptomyces sannanensis
CCGTCGGCTTGTTGCTCAGTAGGCGGAGTTGACGTTGTCGATGGACCCGTAGCGGTGGGCGGCGTAGTTGGCGGCCGCGGTGATGTTGGCGACGGGGTTGGTGATGTCGTGGGCGGTGCCGGCGACGTGGTAGGCGTTGAACGTCGGCTGGATGATCTGCAGCAGGCCCTTGGACGGAATGCCGTTCCGTGCGTTGATGTCCCAGTTGTTCTGCGCGTTCGGGTTGCCGCCGGACTCACGCATGATGTTGCGGTGCAGACCCTCGTAGCTGCCGGGGATGCCCTTGGCCTTCATGATGGCCAGCGCCTGCTTGATCCAGCCGTCGAGGTTGTTGCTGTAGCCCCGGCCGGCATGGTGCGCGGCGTGGCCGTTGTAAGCCGACGTCGTGACCAGGGAGGCGCTCGCCGATGTCACCTCGGCGGCCTGCGCGGACGTCGACGTCAGTGTGAGAGCCGCTGCCGCGGCACCCGCGGTGGCGATACCGGCGACGGACAGCTTGCGGAGGCGGGCGATGCGGCGGGTGCGGGTGTGCATGGTCATGCGGAAGGAACTCTCCAGTGGGGGACGTCGTGGGGTTGGCGTGCCGGTCTTGGTGCGCGGCTTCGCGGAGCACGGCTCCGCGCTGCGGGCCGGGGTGAACGGATCTGGCGGATTCCGCCCGGCCCGGTCGTGGCTCCCAGCAACGACAGCAATGGTTAGCGGTGGGCGGGCCGGGGCGCAATGATGTGACGTACTACCCCACTACGGAGAAATGTCCAAAATGGGATGTTTTGGGATGTTTTTGTGCTGCTCGGAGGGCCTTGGTTCTCCTACCCGCGTTAGGAAGTGACGTAGCTCCTATGGGTGGCATCACATCCCCGGGGCCGGATCGAGGATCTCCAGGGGGGTTGTGACGCGTGGGAGGGGGGAGCCTGCAGCCCGTGTCCCATGGCCCGCACCGTCCCGCTCCGGCGCCCCGGACTGTGCGGCCGGGGGCCCGGCCACTGTGCCGCGGCCCATGAGGGCCCGCGCGGCGTATCGCCCGCCGCACGATGCACCGCCCACGCCGCGCCACGACGCCGCCTCCGGGCGGCCGCCACGCCCCTGCACTGGGCCCACACCCGCGCCGACGGCCCTACGGCGGACGTCACTGGCACCCTCGGATGGGACCTCGACCTGATCGGCCCGGCCCCCGTAGCGACTGCCGACCTGGTCCATATCGCCGCCTCGGCCTATCTCGCCGATCGCACCGTCCGCCGTCCCCCCACCACTTTCGTCAGGAGGATCGAGCTCACCGCCCACGCGGTGAACCCCGAACCCGGGAACAGTCCTTGCGGACAACTCGTCGAAGAGCTGCTGCGCTGGCTCACCGTTGATGTGTGGCGGCTGCGCACCGCGGTGCTGTAGTCGTAGTGGCTCAGGTGGATCAGTTCGATCCCATCCGTCAGATGGTCGATTTCACCGCGAAGGTGTTCACCAGCTTTCTGGACCGCCTCGCCCGCCAGGCCGGACGCAAGGACCATGTGATCGTCGACCGGCACCCAGTGCGCCGCAGCAAGGCGGTCCGCGCCTGGCTGGCTGGGGGCCAACACCGACCGCCTCGAACTGCACCTGATGCCCGGATACAGCCCCGAACTCAACCCCGACGAGATCCTCAACGCCGACGTCAAACGCCACGTCCACGCCTCACGGGCCCGCTCGGCGGACGATCTCGCCCGCGATACCCGCCGCTTCCTCCACCGCTGCCAGCCCCACATCGTCCGCGGCTACTTCCACGCCCGCCATGTTCGCTACACAATCCAGTAGGAAACCGAATCGTTTCGTCTCAATACGAGATGCTTGCCGACGTTACATGCTGGAGCCTGGAGAACTCCCATCATCGCAGGTCGCAAGGCATCTCTTCGTTCTGCGGAACCTCCCCGGCAGCGTCACCCGGTGGATTCGGGCTCAGGGCTGCTGTTCCTGGTCTACCTGCCGGGCATCCTGCGGTCGGGGCGGCCGATCATCTGGCCGCGTCCGGGCAAGACCAACGGCCGTTCCTCACCCGCTGGCTGCTCGCCACGGCCGTCCTGTTCCTGGCCGGCGGCGCCGGCTGCGCGCTGCGCCGGTGGTGGGCACAGCGCCGGTAACCGGCCGCCCGCCCGGCACGCACCGTCCATGGCACGTCCGCCGGCGCTGCCACGTCACGGATCGCCCGGCCTCTGGTGCTTATTTCCAACGTAGACAGAAACGTTTCCGCCGACGCCTTGATCCGCTCCGGAAGGAGGAAATAGCATCCGGCGCAATCGATCTTGGAGGGGGTCGGAGTGTCGAACAGAAAACGCGTGAAGCCGGCGCTGATCGCAGCGCTGATACCGATGGTGGTGGTCGGCGTCGCCGCGCAGCCGGCGATGGGGCAGGTGCCCGTGCCACCGCCGATCAAGACCTACGAGGGAGATCCCGGCCGGCTCGGCGACGCGGCGAGCTGGCGTACCCCTGAGTTCAACCGGGACGCCGGCCTGGTGTCAATGGGAGCCGAATTCGCCTACGCCGCCGGCTACTCCGGCACCGGGATGAACATCGGCGTCGTCGACTCGGGCGTCTTCGCCGGGCACGTCCGGGAGCACGGAAGCCTGGACACGAACTACGCGGTCGGGGACCGCTACTTCTCAGTGGAGGCCCAGGGCGGCCAGACGGGCCCCACGCCGGGATTCTACAACCCGGCGTTCAACGACAGCCACGGCACCCACGTCAGCGGGACCATCGGTGCGAGCCGCGACGGCGTCGGCGAGACGCAACCGGCCGGGCCGGATGCCAACATGCACGGCGTCGCGTTCAACAGCAACGTGTACATGGGCAACACCGGCAAGACGGACGGTGTGCTCTACGGTCTCCTGCCGGTGAACGCGACCGCCGCGCAGACGCCGGACGACGCCTACATCGGCAATGTCTACCGGACCGTGAACTCCGCCAAGACGGCGAACGGCGAGCCCATCAGGATCATCACCAGCAGTTGGGGCAGCCAGCCCAAAACGGAAAACTACAACACGTATGACACGCCGCCCGGCAGCCCGGCGGGCTTCGGTCTGAACACGGCATGGCGCCTCTGGTCCACTCCGGACGGCGTCGTCGACGCGAACGGCAGCGCCGCCCACTGGCTGAACGGTGCCATCGAGGCCGCGCGTACCGGCACGGTCATCCAGTTCACCGCCGGTAACAGCGGCTACGTGAACCCGTCGCCGCGAGGCGCCGCGCCGTACTTCATGCCCGAGCTGGAGGGCAGCTGGTACACGACGTCGGGGATCAACCCCACCCTGGGGCGCACGTTCAACCCTGACGGCTCCGTCCTGGTCCCCGGCCAGCAGACGTTCAATCAGTGCGGCGTCGCGAAGTGGTCCTGCGTGACGGCGCCGGCCAACAGCATCAACAGCACGACTGTGTCGGTCGTCAACGGCGTGCCCGAGCCCCGTTACGGCAGTTCGTCGGGGACGTCGATGGCCGGCCCGCACTCGGCGGCGGCACTGTCGTTGATCATGCAGCGCTTCCCGTACATGACCAACGAGCAGGCGCTCTACACGATGTTCACCACCGGCCGACAGAACAATACGATCAGTGACGCGGCGGGCAACGCCGTGCTGAACCCCACCGGCGGCCAGATCGTGCGGGTGCCGGACAGCCGCAACGGCTGGGGCACGGTCAGTCTGCGGGAGGCCATGAACGGCCCGGGCCAGTTCCTGGGGCCGTTCGTCGTCGACACGCAGGGGCGCGACGACGTGTGGTCGAACGACATCTCGGACGTCGCGATCCGGGCCCGCCAGCAGGAGGACGCCGCCGAGGCGGCCGCCTGGGCGGCGACCAAGGCCGCCAAGGGCTGGACCGAGGGCCTGCCGGCCGACGCGAGCGACGCCGACAAGTCGGACTACGCCATCGGGGTCCGCCGTGAGCAGGCCCGCACGGCCCGCGCCTACGAGGGCAGCCTCACGAAGCGTGGCGCCGGCACCCTGTTCCTCACCGGCAGCGAGACCTGGCACGGGACGAGCACCGTCCTCGACGGCAATCTCTCGGTCGTCGGCTCGCACGCGAGCGCTATCGACGTGCGCGGCGGAACGCTCGGCGGCAGCGGCACCGTGGGTGACAGCATCAACGTCAGCAGCGGCGTGCTGCGGCCCGGTCTCACGGCCGACGAGGCCGCGCAGATCACCGGCGCTTCCGGCGCCGTCGGCAATGTCCTGAACGTCGGCGGGAACGCGACCATCGGCAAGCAGGGTCGCGTTGCCGTCACGATCTCCGGCGACCGGGACTACACGAGCGTCCGGGCGGCGGGGAACCTGGTGCTGGACGGTGAGCTGGACCTGGACGTGCGGGGCAAGCTGACCCCGGGCACCGTGTTCACGATCATGAGCGGTAGTTCGATCAAGGGCGCCTTCCACGCACTGCCGGAGAACCGGGCCCTGAACGTGGACGGTTACCTGTTCCGGGTGTCCTACAAGAACAACAGCATGACGCTGACCTTCATGCACGCGGTGCCGAACAATGGGAAGTAAGCCGTGACCCGTTAGCTCAACTCGGCTTGACCACGGTCGAGCCGTGGTGAACGGGCAGAACAGGAAAGGTGGGCCGCGACGCCGATCTCGGCGTCGCGGCCCACCGATTCACGTGGTCATCTGTTGTGACGGGGCGTCGACTCAGCCGCGCCGAACCCGTGTCGCTCGGCCTCTGACGGCCGACGGAGCACCGTCTACCGGGCAGGCGCTGCACCGACGCGTTCGGGCGCGACTACGAGCGTATGCGGCCGGCCGGGGTCACGTTCGAAGAAGCGCCCCGGCGCGAGCCGTACGGCACCGTTGCTGTCTTCCGGGATCTGTACAGGAACCGCTGGGTCTTGATCCAGCTGAACCGGACCGACGGCCCATCGCGGTGACGCGGAGCGACAGGGCCGGTCACGCTGCTCGCAGAGGGCGCCCGCCCCAGCGGATGCCCTTCTCACTGCGCACCCGGGCGCGTTCGCGCTGCTGGGCGGCCAGCACGTCGGGGTGCCGGGCGTTGGCGTTGCGCCAGCGCAGGTAGCGGGGGCGGTCAGCCGGCCGAAGCGCGACTCGACAGCCCGCCTCAGGGCAGCCCCGGAAGGCTAACAGCCGGCCGGGGCTGCCCTGAGGACCGGTCAGTTTCGCCAGAACAGGTGGTGCATCACACCGCTCGGGCTGGGCACGACCTCCAGGTGGAACCGGTTGAGTAGTTCATCGGGTGACTCCCAAAGTCGTACTCCGGACCCGAGCTTCACCGGCGAGACCGCCACATGCATGGTGTCGACCAGGTCCGCTTCGAGGAACTGCCGGATGGTGGTGGCCCCGCCGCCGAGTCGGACGTCCTTGCCCTGCGCTGCCTCCCGCGCCTGCTCGAGGACCGTTGCCGGGTCGCCGTCGACGAAGTGGAACGTGGTGTCGGAGAGCGTGAACGAAGGACGCTTGTGGTGGGTCATGACGAACACCGGGGTGCGGAACGGGGGCTCGTCACCCCACCAGCCGCGCCACTCATGGTTCTGCCAGGGCCCGCGCTGGGGCCCGAACTTGTTGCGGCCCATGATCTCGGCCCCGATGTCGCGCGCGTAGTCCCGCGTGAAGTAGTCGTCGAGGCCCCGGCTCCCCCCGGGATCCGTGCGCATGGGCCAGCTCGCCGTGGCGCCGGCCCATGCGAACAGCCTCTCGGGATTGACATGGCCGAACGGACTCTCGAAGCTCTGGTCCTCACCGGCACCGATGCCGTCACTCGAGACGTTGAAGTTCTGGACTCTCAATAGCTGACCCACGTGTTCCTCCAGTGTTGTCGGACAACGGTGGTGAGACTCTCCGGGCCGGAAGAACTCATCGCTGCGTCCGTGACCGGTCAGAAACCGGGCTACCTGGACCGACCGGCAAATGGATCACTTGAGGCGGCGTGTGGTGGGGCGCCCGTCCCAGCGGTAGCGGGCGGTGGCTCGGCGGATCAGCACGCGGATGGCTGTGACCGTGTGGTGGCAGATCTCCGTACACAATGCTGTCGCCGGCGGCACGGTGATGATCCTGATACTGGCTTACGGCCAGGCGCTGCTCCCGGCAGCCGTGTTGGTCCTGGCCATCGGCTGGTCCCGCCGTGTACTGAAGGCGCACACCGTGGCTCAGCTCATCTGCGGAACCGCACTCGGCTCGACCGCCGCCCTGGCCTTCACCCTCCTCAGGTGATCACCCTCGGGACCTGGCACCTGGACATGGAACCGCCCGAACACGAGGCCGTCAGGCCTGCCGCTGGTTGCCTGAACGGCGGCTATGCGGTGAGATCGAGGAAGTCCGTGACGGCGTGAGCCTTGCGGTGAGCAACGGAGCTGTCTGCGCAGGTCCGCCAGGTTGCTGTTGCCGCGGGCGGAGTCCGTCCTGTCAGCTGCTCGATGGCCTGCTCGGCGACCTCGACGGCGGCGTCCACGTCGACGACCTATGCGGACTCGTAACTGCAGAGGCCGGGTGTAAGCGTTCGCGGACCCGGAGTGCATCCGGCGGAGACGAGTGCCCTGGTATCGCGGCTTTGTCGGCAGGATGGCGTTCGGGGTGGCGTCACTGTGTCGTGCTCTGGATTCCCAGGACCTCGTAGAGGTGCTGGCCGGGGGCCCACCGCTTCAGTTCAAGGCGTCCCATGAGGCCTGCAGCGGGCGGGCCTCATGTATGGCAGGAGCTCCCAGGAGGGGCCGGTTCGCGGGTCATTCACTCGTTCACGTGAATCGGCCGATCGTATGACCGTGGGGCCTTCTTTGCTGGGTAACGTGCGTGCTCGACCGGCCCGGCTGGGCCGGTTCGGAGCGGGTCAGGGGGGTGCGGGGATGACGGACAGTCCTTCGAACCAGGGCAGCGGGCTGTCACGGCGCAGGCTGCTCGCGTCGTCGGCCGCCGCGGGCGGCGCGGTCTGGTTGCTGCGCGGGCTGGTCCGGCCGGGCAGCGCCTACGCGGCCTCGGCACCGCCGCCGGGCTTCCCGGCCGGGATCGACGTTTATCAGCGCGCCTACGAGAACTGGGCCGGTGAAATTCGTACCGACCAGCTGTGGACGTGCGCGCCGCGTAACCCGCAGGAGGTGCTCGACGTCGTCAACTGGGCCTACGGCGCCGGCTGGACGGTACGTGCGCAAGGGCAGCGGCATGGCTGGGCCCCCCTCACGGTGGCCGACGGCACACCCGCCGCGGCCCGGGTCGTCCTGCTGGACACCACCGCACACCTCACCGCGATGTCGCTGGAGCAGCAGGCCGCCGACGGGTCGGCCGAAGTCCGGGTCCAGGCCGGTGCCTCGCTGGAGACGCTGCTCGCGTTTGCCGGCGCGGGCGGATACGGGGTCGCCTCCGCGCCGGCACCCGGCGCTCTCTCGGTTGGTGGCGCGCTTGCCATCGGCGCGCATGGCACGGCCATCCCCGCAGTCGGCGAAAACCCGTCATCCGGCCACGGCTACGGCTCGCTGAGCAACCTGGTCACCGAGCTGACCGTGGTCGTCTGGGACGAGGACGCCGGCCGCTACGTTCTGCGGACCGTCGGCCGAGCCGAGCCCGACTGCGATGCGCTCCTCACTCACCTCGGCCGCTCGCTCGTCACTGAGGCCGTTCTGCGGGTGGGCACCGACCGCAATCTACGCTGCCAGTCCTTTCTGAACATCCCCGCCACCGAACTGTTCGCCGCCCCCGGTGCTCCGGCCGGCACCCGGACCCTCGCCGGCTTCGTGGACCGCACCGGCCGGGTGGAGGCGATCTGGTTCGCCTTCACCGACTACCCCTGGCTGAAGGTCTGGAGTGTCGCCCCGAAGCGGCCGCTCACCGCCCGCGCGGTCCACGAGCCGTACAACTACCCGTTCTCCGACTCCCTCCCCGAGCCGGTGGCCCGCCTGGCCGGGGATGTGGTCTCCGGAGCATGGGCGAGTGCGCCGCTCTTCGGGCAGGTCCAGTACCTGCTGACAAAGGTCGCGTTGACGGGCGACATCACCGACGTCCTGCTCTCGGGGACCCTCGTGCGGGACGTGCTGACCGGCGACGTTCTCACCCACCTACTGGCAGGCGGCCTGCGCTCGGACCTGTGGGGCGCCTCACGCAACCTGCTGCAGTACGTGCGGCCCACCACGCTGCGCGAGACCGCCAACGGCTACGCCGTCCTCACCCGCCGCGCCGATCTGCAGTGGGTGGTCAGCCAGTTCGCCGGCTTCTACCGCACGCTGCTCGCGCAGTACGCGGCGCGCGGCGAGTACCCGGTCAACGGCCAGGTGGAGATCCGGGTGACTGGTCTGGAGGACCCGTTCGTGTGCGGTGTCCCGGGCGCGCGGCCCCCGCTGCTGTCCGCCCTGCGGCCGCGCCCCGACCGGCCGGACGTCGACACCGCCGTGTGGATCGACGTCCTCTCCCTGCCGACTACACCCGCCCTGCACCGCTTCTACCGCGACATCGAGCAGTTCCTCCTGGCCCTGGACGGGGACCGAGCGACGGTTCGCGTGGAGTGGTCCAAGGGCTGGGCCTACAGCGACACCGCCGCGTGGTCCGACCCGGACGTCCTCACCCGCGCGATCCCCGCCAGCCAGCGCGCCGGGGGCGGCCCGGGCTGGGACGAGGCGGTCGCGGCTCTCGACCGGCTCGACCCCCACCGCGTGCTGTCCAGCCCGTTCCTCGACGCGCTGCTGCGCTGAGCGGGTGGGAAGCCGAACTTCCGGCGCAACCCTTGACGTCCGGCGCGGTGACGGCCACCGGCGTCGGCGCCCCCTGCAACAGGCAGTCGTCTGGGTTCCGACTCGCTAGGCCAAGCCGTCATCAAGCCACGGGCGTCACATGGCCTGGCCGCCCGGGAGCCTCGGAGCCTGAGCTGCTGACCTCGACGTATCAGCTGCTCTGCTGCCCGAGCCGCCGCGCGCGCGGGGCCCGGCCCCCGTACGGCCCTGGAACCAGCCGACGGTCCGCCCTAGCGCGAGGTGCCCAGCCACGGCGCTCGAGAGGTCGTTGCCCAGGTTGTGGAAGGCCGGTCCGTAGTCGTCCAGGACGCTGCGGATGGCACCCGCGTCGAAGGCGGGGCCCAGAGCGGCGGTGGTCATCGCCGCACCGGGCAGGGCGAGGTCGCCGCGGCGCAGCGCGACATCAAGAGCCGCGCCGATGGCGCACCCGGCGTCCCCCGGGGCCGGCTGGACGAACAGCTCCTCCACGGGCGTCGTCATCTCTCTCCGATCGATGCGATGCCCCCAGCAGGGGGCGGTGAGGAAGGGGTGGTGGCTGCGTTACGCGGTGAGCCGGTCCGGGGTGCCGGGGGCGGGCCCGGGCGTGAGGCGGGTGAAGTACTCGGTGCGGATGATCTCGTCGCGGTCGGCTTTCTGGAGGCGGGCGAGGAGGCCGGGAAGGGGTCGCTCGGCCGCGACCTCGCCGCGGTGGGCGAGGATCGCCCGCCACTTCACCTCCGCCCACGGCTCCACGTCGACGACCGTGGTGACGTAGGAGTCCGGCACGGTGAGCACCGTCTTGCCGACACCTTCGAGCAGGGGGCCGAGACGGCCTGTGCCCGAGTCGGAGTGGGTGGCCGTGTAGAGGGCCGCGGGCTGCCAGGGATCGCCGGCCTCCGGATACAGGTGGGCGAGTCCGGCGGCCTCGACGGCCAGGAGGGTGATCTGGTGGGTGCGCTTGTGGTCCGGGTGGCCCGTCAGCTGCCCCAGGGCATCGTGACCGACCACGGCGTCGGGTTTGAACTCACGGATGTGGGCGACGAGGAGGCCGACGGCTTCGTCGAGAGGAGCGTCGACGAGCCGGGGCCGGCCCGGTGCCGACTCCGGGTTGCGGGCGTCGGCGTAGCCGAGCAGACGCGGCGCACCGGCGCCCAGGACGGTGAGGGCGCCGGCGAGTTCCGGTGCTCGGCGGCTGTCCGCCGTCCACGTGGCGGTGACGACCGCCGTGCGGGCGCCGCCGGCAGCGTGCTGGGCGAGGACGCCGCCGGCGAGGAGGGATTCGTCGTCGGGGTGCGCGAACACGCCCAGCAGCGATCGGGGACTCGGCATCGTCACGGGTGGACCTCCTGGTGGTTCAGCGATGGGGGCAGGTCAGATGATCGGCGGGCGACCGGCGGCGGTCAGCCTGCGCACGGTGCGCCAGTCCATGGGGCGGCGCGTCTGCACCCGGCGGGTCGTCCAGCCCTCGCGCAGGCCGTGCAGGGTCTCGCGCAGCCCTCCGCCGCGTACGGCCCTGGCGAGGGTGATCACCGTCCACACGGCGAGGTAGACGGGGATGAGCGGGGCGGGGAGGCTGCGGTAGGCGGCCCAGATCCGGTTGCGCGCGGCGAGCCGGTGGAAGAGGGCGTGACGGGTGGGGGCGGTGAGCGGGTGGTGCATACGGATACTGGCCGCGTACCAGCCGGTCCAGCCCGCCGCCCACAGCCGCCAGGCCAGGTCGAGGCCCTCGTGGTAGAGGAAGAACGACCCGGGCCAGCCCCCTGCCTCCTCGAACGCGGCGCGGCGCACCAGGACCACGCCCTCGGTCATCGTGGTGATCGTGCCGGGCAGCCCAGGGCGGTCCGCGCGCAGGCGGGGGACCCAACGACGTGGGGTCGTCTCATCGTCCGGTCCGGTCAACCGGGGCTGCACGTAGGCGGCTTCGGGATGCTGCTCGGCTTCGGCGATGAGCCGGGCGAGGATGTCAGTGCGGGGCAGGGTGGCGTCGTTGTCGAGGAAGAACACCCACTCGGCCGGGTCGCCTGCTGCGCCCAGGGCGTCGGCGCCGGCGTTGCGTCCGCCGGGGATGCCGACGTTCTCCGGCAGCCGCACGGTGATCGCGCCGGGCGGCACGATCTCGGGGGTGCAGCCGTTGCCGACCACGCACACTCGCAGCGCGACGCCCGCCTGGGCGAGGAGACAAGCCTGCGCGGCCGCCTCCTCGCCGGGCCGGTCGTTCATCGTGAGCAGGACGACGTCGATGCACGGGCGGTGCACGGATTCCTCCAGGCCGACTGAATCCCGGGGCGGTTCAGGGAGCGGGGACGGGCGCGTCGGTGAGGTGATTCGGCGCGTTGGGCGACGAGTGGGGCGAGGTGGGGGTGGACGCCTCGGCTGCACGCCTGGAGGAGCTGTCCGAGGGCGACGAGTTCCCCGGCCCGTCCGGCGGGCGTGTCGAGGACGTCGCCCACCGGTACCTGCCCCACCCCTCCCAGTCGAGGATGACCAGCGGCGCCGCTGTGAGGTTCGCCCAGTGCAAGTCCGCGTGGCCGGTGGTGTAGTCGCGGATCTGGATGGGGTCGATGCCGAGGAAGCGACGAAAGTTCCGGTCGATCCACCGCTGCCGAACGGCCTCCCGGTCGGTCGGCACGGTGGCGAGCGTCGTCAACGCGGTGCGGAGGTCGTTCCACCAGGTGTCGGGGAGGGTGACGTCCCGGTCGAGTACGGGGCTGCCGTTGGTGAGCAGCGGGACGGTGACGTACTCCGTGAGCTCGGCCCGGTACGCGTGCTCGCCGCAGGTCCAGTCGAGCAGGCCGCGCAGCCGGGGCCGCGGCACCGACGGGTGAACCAGAGCGTCCGCGAGCGCTGTCCCCTCCCATAGCCTCCCGCCTTGCCTGTCTGCCGGTGTGGAGACGACACGCAGCCAGCTGGTTCCGGCGCGCCGCCCGAGGGTGTGTCCCTGCCAGCCCCACACCTCCGCCCCGGCCGGCGTGACCTGAAGGTGCCGTGCTGCCACCGCGTGCGCGCGGCGCATGCGCACCTGGTCGTCGAGGCCCGGTGGTGCTGCGAACACCAGTGCCTGTGCTGCCTGTTCGACGTTCACATGTCCTCCCTGGCGGCGACGCGAGCTTCGGTCGGCTCAACGGGGGCGGGGAGGAGGGCGTCACGGCCGGGCCACTGCACGACCAGGCGGCAGTGCTCCTTGTCGACGACGTCACCGGCAGGCAGAAGGCGGTCGGGGGTTCCCGCCGGGTGCAGGGTCAGCACCGGATCCGTGCCCTCCGCGCCACCTCGTACGTTGTGGTCCCAGACCCTGACGGCGTCGGGGTGTCACCGGGCCCGAGGGGTGCTGGTCAGGATGATGACGCGGGGTTTGTCGGGGGCACCGGTGAGGATGCGGCGGGTGGCCTCCAGGCCGTCCATCTCGGGCATCCGGACGTCCATCAGGACCACGTCGGGACGTGCACGGCGGACCGCTTCGACCGCTTCGGCTCCATTGGTCGCCTCGGCGACGACGTCGATGCCATCGGCCCTGAGGATCAACCGGAATCCGGTGCGGACCAGGGTCTGGTCGTCGGCGAGGAGGACTCGCAGCGGCTCGGTCACGGTGCCTCCAAGGGAATCAGGGCCTCCACACGGTAGCCGCCGGTTAGACGTCGGCCCGTGTCCAGGGTTCCGGCCATGGGCACCGCGATCCTGTTCGGCACCATCGCCGTCACGTTCACCGTGGGGATGGGCGCCTCGCTCGGCCAGGTGATGAAAGCCAGGGCCCACGACGCCGCCGATGTCGTCGTGCCCGCGCCCTTGCCGGACTTCGGCCCCCAAGGTGCCGGCCCCGAGAAGCAGCCCGAGGCCGATCCCGCCGCAGTCGCCGCGGCCATCGAGGCCGCCGCCGGAACCGGGAAGTACTACAGCGCCGCGACGGTACGGGCGACCGTGTCCGGCCTGACTGGCACCATCGACGTGAACGCCTTCACCGGCGACGCCTCCTGGGGCGGCTACACGATGGTTTCGGGCCGCTGGATCGACAAGCCCGGCGAGGCCGTGGTCCCGACCCCCTTCCTGGCCGCCACCGGCACCCGCATCGGCGACACCGTCACCCTGAACGGCCTGGCCGAGCCGGTCATGGTCCGGATCGTCGGCGAGGTCCTCGACCCCCGCAACGATGGCATGCAGGTCTTCACCGACGCCTCGACCCTCACGGCCGCACATCCCGACCTGACGGAGACGAGCCATCACATCGCGGTCACATCAGGCACCGATGTCTCCGCCTACGTCGACACGCTGAACAAGGATCTGGCACCGCTGGGTGTCACCGCCCGGGCCGGCGGGCTCGACGCCGGCAGCGACATGGTCGTCACGCTCAACGCGCTGTCCGCGATCCTCACGCTGATGCTCGTCGCCGTCGCCGCGCTCGGCGTACTCAACGGCGTGCTGCTCGACACCCGCGAGCGCGTCCGGGAGATCGGTGTCCACAAGGCGCTCGGCATGACCCCCCGGCAGGCCATTGTGATGGTCCTCACCTCGGTCGTCGTGACCGGACTGGTCGCTGGCACTCTGGGCGTGCCACTGGGCGTGGCCGTGCACGGCTGGGTTATCCCCGCGATGGGCGACAGCGTGGGGATCCGCCTCCCCGGTTCCGTCATCGCCGTCTACCACGGAACTGAACTGTTCCCGCTCGCACTCGGTGGCCTGCTCATCGCCACCCTGGGTGCGCTCCTGCCCGCCGGCTGGGCCGCCAGGGCCCGAACCGCCACGGCCCTGCGCACGGAATAGGAGGTCAGGTGGCGGTGGCCTGTCCGGCCCAGACGGGCCGGTGGCAGGGGTGGTGGGTGGCCTGCGGGCAGCGAGCCGAGTCGCACATGCCGACCAGCGGCTTCGCAGCATTCGGCGTGCCGGCCAGGCGCAGGCACAGGGCCTTCGACGGGTCATGGAACCAGCAGAAGTTCGCAGGCCCGACGTGGAGCGTCTTGGCCCGTTTGCGCAGGAGATTCTCCAGGTGACGGTCGTCCTTGAGGATCTTCGGGTCTGTGCGGGCCGCGTCCTTCAGCTGGGCATCCACGTGGTGGAATGCCTCGATCAGGCCGCGTGCACCGGGACCGGCGGGCATACGGCACGCTTGGACATCGCGGAATGCCTGCACCGTCAGCTGCACGTGATGGGCTTCTTCAGCTTCCTCGATCTCAGCGTGGAACAGCCGCTGGGATCCGCCGGGGCGAGCGGCATAGCCCCTCCGTGGTGGCCATGGAGATGTGCTCGAGGGCGATCTTCGTCGCCAGCAGACCGCCCGGACGCTCCGCGATGGCCAGGGACAGCGTCCGCCGCAGCATCCTGGCGCTGAGTGGGCCTTGGGGGATGACCGGGATTGCCCAGCGCTCCCGGTTGCCGGTCCGCTCCAGCCGGCCACGCAGGTTCTTCAACCGGCCGGACAGGTCGACGGTGCCGAACAGTGCCTCACCGGCAGGCCGGTTGACCAGGCGTTCGGCGAGGGCCACGGCCCGGTCCACCTGCTCGATGACCACCCACTCGTCAGGGACTCCTCCGAACTTCTGCCCTTTGATCAGGCGGCTGGCGAGCCGGAACCGCCGTGGAGGCTGGTCGATTGCCAGGCCCCATGTGATCTATGGTGGGCGTTACCTCCAACGATGAGCAGGGTGTCGATGCGGCGAGTGGGACGCGGGACGGCGAAGGCCGGTCTTCGTGGTGTGCTCGCCTTGCTCGTGGTCGTCGTGGGAGCGCTGTGTCTGTTCGGGCGTGCGGCGCTGCACGGCGTGCCTGCCACCGATGTCCCGACGGTCGTGGCGCAGCAAAAGCCGACGGTCGACGATATCGATACAGGGGCCGAAGCGCCGTGCGGCAAGAAGCTGGTGGCTGACCCCAGCGCGCAGCGCGCCGGCAGCCCCGGCCCGACGGCAGCATCCCCTGAATGCGCCCAACCGGCCGGTGATCTCGCGTACCCCGCGCACCAGCGCGTCGGCATCCTGTCCGGAGGTCCCGCGCCGCCATCCCCCGTGATCCTTCACTCCGTTCTGCGGATGTAGGCCGATCCTGCGTGGTCGTGTCCTTCAATCCCCGGAAACGGAGTCCTTCAGC
Source organism: Streptomyces sannanensis (assembly GCF_039536205.1). GTDB lineage: Bacteria > Actinomycetota > Actinomycetes > Streptomycetales > Streptomycetaceae > Streptomyces > Streptomyces sannanensis. The sequence continues at coordinate 14,729 of NZ_BAAAYL010000004.1, forward strand.
ATGTCTTCTTCTCGGCGCTCACTGAGCCGGGCGGGTACGGCACTGCGTGCGTGGCAGACGCGCCAGTGGACCGTGGCGGGCGTCGGTGCCCTGGCCACGGCCCTCGTCGTCGGCGCGCCCACCGCCGTGGTGCCCAACCCGCTTTTCGGCCGATCGATCCCCGTGCAGTGGTGGAACTACCCGGCGCTGGCCGTCACCGCCCTGCTGGCCGGCATCGTCCTGAGTACCTACGTCCGCCGCCCCGCCGCCCCTTCGCAGGCTCCGCCCGAGGACGGCGGTCGCATGGGGGCGATCGGCGGAGTCTTGTCGTTCTTCGCCGTCGGCTGCCCGGTCTGCAACAAGCTCGTCCTCGTCCTCCTCGGAGCCTCGGGAGCCTTGAGCTACTGGGCGCCCCTGCAGCCGCTGCTCGCGGTCGTCTCCGTGGTGCTGCTCGCCGAGGCAGCGCTGCGCCGCCTGTCGTCCCAGGCCGAGTGCCCGGTCACGGCCGCCACCTGAACCAGGGCGGCCGGCTTTCCCCCTTGTTGCTCACCATCAGAGGCATTCCATGACTGCATCCACCTCTACTCCCCGTCGCAGCCGCCGGCGGACCATCGCGGCAGCGGCCGTCCTCGTCGTGGCGGCGGCTACCGCGGTCTTCGCGCTCACACTGGACGACTCCGGCGACCGTGACAGGGCCGCACGCGAACCCGTTACCGTGGCCGAGTCCAGCTCACCCGAGGCCGCCGATGACAGCCTTCTCGCTCTCGCCCGCCGCGACCCGGCGGACGCACTGGCGATCGGCCACGCCGACGCCCCGGTGGTGATGATCGAGTACTCCGACTTCCAGTGCCCCTTCTGTGGAGAGTTCGCCCGTACGACCAAGCCGGAACTGCTGCGTTCCTATGTGGACAAGGGTGTCCTGCGCATGGAGTGGCGCAACTTCCCGATTTTCGGCGAGGAGTCCCAGCAGGCCGCGCAGGCGGCGTGGGCTGCCGGGCAGCAGAAGAAGTTCTGGGAGTTCCACGACGTCGCCTACGGCAAGCCCCGTGACCGCAACTCCGGCGAGTTCAGCAGCGACAAGCTCCTCGCCATGGCCCGCGAAGCCGGCGTGAAGGACATGGATCGGTTCCAGGCGGACATGGCCTCCGACAAGGCCCGCAACGCCGTGCAGCAGGACCGGAACGAGGGCTACAACCTGGGGGTGACCAGCACCCCGGCGTTTCTGATCAACGGCAGGCCGATCCTGGGCGCACAGCCCACAGCCACCTTCAAGGAGGCCATCGAGGCCGCGGCGAAAGCAGCCGAGCAGTGAGCGAGGTCAGCCTGGCCATGGCCTTTCTGGGAGGGCTGCTGGCCCTGCTCAGCCCCTGCAGCGCGCTGTTGGTGCCGGCTTTCTTTGCCTACTCCTTCGCCAGCAGAACCCGACTGATGGCGCGAACCGTCCTGTTCTACATCGGTCTGTGCACCACTCTCGTACCGCTCGGGGTGGCGGGTTCGTTCGCGAGCAGGCTCTTCTACGGTCACCGGGACACACTGGTCACGGTCGGAGGGTGGTCGATCATCGCCCTGGGCGCGGCGCAGATCGCCGGCATCGGGTTCGGCTCCCGGCGCATCGCGCAGGCAGCAGGCCAGCGGCGTTCGGGCTCGGCTCTCTCGGTGTTCGCACTCGGTGCGGTGTATGGGCTGGCGGGGTTTTGCGCGGGGCCGATCCTCGGCGGAATCCTCACCGTCACGGCCGTCGACGGTGATCCCGTGCACGGCGGTGTGCTGCTGGCGGTCTACGCGCTGGGAATGGCGGTACCGATGTTCGTGCTGGCGCTGCTGTGGGACCGGTTCGACCTAGGCCGCAAACGCTGGTTGCGCGGACGGGCCTTCCAGGTGGGTCGTGTGTCGCTGCACAGCACATCTGTGATCGGCGGGTTGGTCTTCATCGCGCTCGGCGGGGTCTTCCTGATCTTCGACGGCACGTCGGCGCTGCCCTCGCTGCTGAGCGCCGAGACCGAATTTGCCTGGGAGGAACGATTGTCCGCACTTGGTGCAGCGGTTTCCGACCGGCTAGTACTGCTCGTCCTTGCCGGTGCGGCGGCGCTGGGCGCTGTGCTCGCTCTGCTACGACCAGGGCAAGCACAGCGGAAACGGCCGGCGGCCGAGGAGACGTCCGCACGGGACAGTGCGGCTGCCCACTGACAGGCCGACCCGCGAGGGGCGGGAGCCGGTTCTCCGGCTGCCGCCCCTCGCGTTATTCCGCACGGCGCAGGGCAGCCAGGGTGTTGTCGAGGCCACGGAATTTACAGGTCCGATTGCCGCAGAGTTCGGTGCCCGCCAGAGAGAAGGCGTCGCCGGTTTACCGGATGCGGTGGGTCTTCCAGAAGGAGGCCAGGTCCTTGTCGGTCATGGACTGGGCGGTTTTCTTGAAGTCGGCGGTGGTGGAGATGCCGTACCAGTGGTCGCGGGCGTAGCGCTTGAGGAGGCTTGCCATGGTGGCAGTGCCGAGGGTGCGTTCCAGGTCTGCCAGGGCGCAGGGGCCGGCGGTGTAGATGAGGTGGTATGCGCCACGGTGCTCCGCCCAGTAGGCCATCGAGCTGGTGAGCGCGGCGTTCTCGTCGGGCCACTCGCCCGGGTCCCAGCAGTCACGGGTGTCCCAGCCGTAGAAGCGGGCGTTGGCGTACTGGGCGAAGCTCTCGTCCAGCCAGGGCGCACGGTATTGGTCGTTGCCGACGATGCCGTACCACCACTGGTGGGCTACTTCGTGGACGACGGCGCTGCCCTCCTCGGCGGTGCCGAGCAGGACCAGGCCGGGGTATTCCATGCCGCCGCCGAACTGCGGGGTCATCACCAGGTCGAGCTCGCCGTAGGGGTAGCGGCCGTACTCCGTGCTGAACCGGTCGACGGCGGCGGCGCCGTCCCGGCGGGTGAGGCGCACGCCCGTGGCGGGCGTGTCGGGTGCCCAGTACGATCTGACCCGCACGCCGCCGGGCGTGGTCCGGGCCGCGGTACGGAACGGGCCTGCCGCCCACGCGAAATCCCGTACCCGGTGCGCGACGCTGTGCGTGAGGGTGCGCCCCGGCGTGCCGGGGCTGGTGCGGGTGTGGCCGGTCGCCGGGACTTTGAGGGCCGACGGGTGGTCGAGCGTGACCTGGAAGTCGCCGACCAGGGTGTAGAAGCTCTCGCCGGTCGACACGTACGGATCGAGGTGCCATCCCGTCGCGTCGTGCACGGCGAGCACGGGCAGCGCGTTGCCGAGGAAACGGAACGCGCCCTCGCGGCCGAAGCGGTTGTTGCGCCCGGGCACGGTGAGGGACACGTCGAAGGAGACGGCCGTGCGCCGGCCGCGCTCGAGAGGCGCGGGCAGGGTGATGCGCAGCGCGGTGCAGTCCACGCTGAGCTGGCCCGCCGTGCCGCCGCGTACCCGGGACACGGCGACGGGGGAGGGGCTGCCGGGAGTGCCGCAGGCGTCCTCGCCGTTGCCCCACAGCCGCAGGTACACCTCGTGCAGGGGCCGGTCGGAGGCGTTGCGGAACGACACGCGCTGCCGGCCCTTCCAGTGGGTGCCGTCGGCGTCGGCGCGCAGGGTCACGTCGTAGCGCAGGTGATCGGGTGTCGCGGCCTGGGCGATCTTCGCTGCGGCAGTGGGTTTGGGGACGGCGTCGGCGACGCCGGCTCCGGCTCCGACGAGCAGCGCGAGCAGGGCAGCGAGCAGACGGCGTGGGGTTGTTGACGGCCACGCGGGCAGGGACGGCATGGCAGCCGATCGTGCCACAGTGCTTCCGGCATGCGCCCCCGTGTGCGGGAAGTGCGCGGGCCGGTTCCGTTTGCCTGGGCCGAACACGACGACGTGCACGGCTGCTGGGCGGGCGGGTCGGGGGACGGCGTCATGGGAAGTTGACAGGAAGAGCAGCGGGACGCTCTTCTCGATGCAGAGCCGCAGGACGCCCGCCAGTTGGCGGGCTTCTTCGATGTGCTGGTGGAGGAGCACGTCGACGCTGTCCTGTGCCCACTGATCGGTGATGGCCTCCAGCCGGGCCAGGATCACCGCGCAGTCGGCGGGCGAGAGGTCGCCGCCGTCATCAGGGTGATCAAGGAGTGGCTCCAGCACGGTGGACACCTCGCTCCACGGCTGCTCACTGCCGAGGACGAACCGTTCCTAGAGACTGAGCGGGAGTGAGTCCTGTTTCCAGGACCCATGCTCAGCCGAACGCCCCGAACGGTGTTGGGCGTTCTGGTCCCCCGCGTTCGCTCCGCATACGGCGCGCACGGAGGAAGCCGAGCAGTTCCGCGACCTGGGTCAACGGGCGGTTCTGGTGGCCGACGTACTCCGAGAATGACGGCCCCGCCATCGGTGGCGGGGCCGTCAGCTGCCTGTGCGGGCCGGGCCCCGGCCCGCACAGGCGTTGGATCAGGTGCAGGTGGGGTCGGGTTTGAGAGAGAAGTCGGCCGTGGTCGCCTCGCGCGGCTCAATCTCGGCCGATGCGGTCTGCGAAGCCCAGCCGTCCTTGGACGCGGTCACCGTGAGCGGGTTGCTTCTGACGTCGAGCCAGAGCGAGTAATGACCGCTCTTGTCGGTCTTCAGCGTGTAGCTCGCCGTCTTCTTCGAGGTGATCCGCACGGTTGCTCCGGCCAGTGGCGTCGGCGTGCCGGTGCAGTCGGTTCCGGTGACCGTCCCGGTGATCTTCCCCCAGGTCTTGGGCGGGTTCACCACGAACGTCACCGGCACCGGCGCGATCCCGTACGGGGTCTTCGCGCTGATCATGAGCTGCGCGGTGAACGTGCCGGGCTGGGTGATCTCGGAGAGGTTCGCGTCGAAGCTCACGGCGACGTCAACGCTCTCGCCCGGCTGAAGCGTCACATCGGTCTTGTCCTCCGACAGCCAGGGGACATCGGTGGTGTCAGCGCACTGGTCGAAGCCGGGCAGCAGCTCCGAGGTCGTAAAGGCGACGAAGCTTCCGGTAGTACCTCCGATCTTGTAGAGGCCGCAGGCGGAGCCACCGCGGTAGAAAGTTCTGTTGGAGTTGGGCAGCGCGGTCCAGGTGTTGGAACCCGGGTCGTAGGTGTAGCCCTTATTGGTGAGCGTCCTGGAGCCGTTGGTCGCGCCACCGGACACGAGGAGCTTGCCGCCTGCTGCTGAGTAACCCATTCCCCACAGGTCGATCGGCAGATCGGCGATGGGGGTCCAACTGTCGGACGACGGATTGTAGCTGTAGGCGTGCTCGGTGGTGGTACTTCCCGACAACCCGCCCGCGCAGTACAGCTTGTTCGCGATGGCGCCGCAGCCGAGCCAGGACGTCGACTCCGGGTAGGCCTTGCTCGAACTCCAGGAGTTCGAGGCCGGGTCGTACACCTGCACGTCCGTCGTGCCGCAGGCGTCGGACGTGCAGCCGCCGACGATGTAGATCTTGCCACCCAGCACGGTCACAGCGGCGCCGGCGTGTGGTTTCGGGTTGTCGGCGCCGGTGGACCAGGCGCCGGTCAGCGGGTCGTAGATTTCGGTCTTGGCCACCGGATTCGAGTTCGCGCCCCAGCCGCCGAAGACGTAGAGCTTGCCACCGTAGGCGGCCGCCTGCGGCGCTTCCCGGGCGACGCTCAGGTTCGGCAGGGCATTCCACCCCTGGGCGTCCGGGTCGTAGACGTAGGCCTTGTTGAGGATATGCTTCCCGTCGGTTCCGGCGACTGAGTAGACCTTGCCGTTGATGGTCGCCACACCGTTGTCCATGATCGGTACGGGGTAGTCGGCCACCGTCGTCCACGGTGCCTCGTACGGCGTCGCCAAGGGCTTGACCGCCGTCTGCGTGGTCTTGCCGGGCCGCAACCGCAGGGGGCTGTAGTTTCCCTTCACCTCCTGCAGCGGAGCACCTTGCTGCGCCGCGGCGGGCTGCGCGGCGGGCTGGTGGACGCCCGGCAGCTCATCGATCTTGGCGGTCACCGGGGCTGTTCCGGTGTTCTTCAAGGTCAGGGTGGAGCTGCCCTGGCCCTTCCAGGCGACCGTCTTGCCGAGCTTGGCCGGGCTGACCGCGATCCGGGGTGCGGGCAGGGCGAACGTGCCGTCAGTTGCCCGATGCGGGGCCACATCGACGGTGATGTCCTGTGAGACGTAGGAGTTTCCCACCGTGGCGGAGAAGGTGTGCTCCCCGGTGAGCGAGGAGAACATCCAGTAGAAGCCGTCGCCCAGCTTCGGGTCGTTCGGCGTCGCCACCGAGGTCGTCTTCTCCGCGGGCTTGTCGGCCGAGGTCACCACGGCGCCGTTGAGCCCGGCCCCGGTGTTCTTGTCCGTCACCTGGCCGACGACCAGGCCGCCGTCCGCCGGGTCACAGGTGCGGTCGCCGAGGAAGACGTCGTCGACCTGCCACCACCACCCCCACTTGGCGGTGAGGTGGAACCTCACCTGGACGTTGGCCTTGCCGGCCGCCTGGGACAGGTCCACGACCTCGGTCCGCGGCCCCCGGGCGTCGTCCTTGGTGTGGTGCCAGGCGTTGGTCCACGTCTGGCCGCCGTCGACGCTGAAATCGACGTCCCCGGTCTGGCCGAACGCGAAGCCGTCGTAGTCGGTGCGGAAGATCAGGGAAGGGTGGGTTCGCTGACTGAAGTCCATAACCGGGCTGATCAGCGACGTGTCCTGGGTGTTTCCGTGACCGTAGTTGCTGCTGTCGACGATGGCGAAGCCGCCGGACCCGCCGGTCCTGTTGCCGCGCCTGCCTGGATCGTTGAACACCCAGGTCTGGCCGTTGCCGACCTTGTCATCGACGGTCCAGCCCGACGGCGTGGTGCCGCCGTTGAACGACTCGGTGGGACCGGCGTAGTGGAAGCCGTATCCGGCCGCGCTGCAGGTCATCGGGTCGACCGACGCATTGACGTCATGCGCCACATCCGCCGAACCCACCTGAACATCCTGAGAATCCTGCTGGTAGCCCGGATACAACGGGTCGACCTGCAGAGTGTACGTGTTCCCGGCGGGCAGGCTCAGGGTGTACTTCCCCGTCTTGGGGTCGGTGTAGGCGACCGTGGTCGGCTCATCCTTGACCTGCACGGTCGCATACAGCGGCCAGCCCTGACCGGAACCGTCATGGACCGTTCCGGTGACGTTGACATGCGGCTTCGCGGTCAGCGCGAAGTCTTCGGTCACCGTCTTCCCGTCAGCGATCGCGACACCTGGCACGGTCTTGCCGGCGTACCCGAACTTGCTCGCGCTGACGTCATACGTTCCCGGTGGCACGGTCAGGGTGAAGTGCCCCTGCCCGTCCGTCATCGCCGTGACGTCACCCACGGTGACCTTGACTGCCGCCAGCGGAGCCGTGCCGTCGGTGACGGTGCCCGTGACAGTGCCCTGCGGCCCGGAACGGAACGCGGCGAGCCCGTTCGGAGTGCCGAGACCGGTCGGCCCGTCATAACCCGGCCCCGCCTTGCACAGGTACGCAACTGTGCACGTGCCGTTGATTCCGGAGGTCACATCGTTGAGCGCGGACGGCTGGGCATACGGGTAGGAGTTCGGGGCCGAACCCGTCGCCGGTGTTCCGGCCAGCGCGTAGGCCGAGGCGATGATCGGGGCGGACGCGCTGGTGCCGCCGAAGACCTGCCAGCCGCCGTGGTAGACCGCGACACCGGTGTTCGGGTCCGCCACTGCGGACACATCGGCGACCGCACGACGCGCGCAGCCGGTGTCCTTCTGGAACGACGGCTTGGGCCCATACTCCGAGCAGCCGCTGCCCGCACCTCTCCACGCCGCCTCGGTCCAACCGCGGGTGGTGGAGGCGTTCTTGACCAGCGAGGTGCCACCGACCGCCGTCACATGCGGCGACGAGGACGGATACGAGACGCCGTAACCGTAGTCACCGGTGCTGACGGTGATCGCGACACCAGGATGGTTGAAGTAGGCATCGTCGGCCTGGGTTTGATCGGAACCTTCGCGGCCGCCGTAGCTGTTGGAGACGTACTTGGCGCCCTGGGCCACCGCCTGGTTCACGGCCGCACCGAGGTTTTCTATGTTGCTGTCGTCGGCCTCGACCAGCAGGATCTTGCAGGTCGGACATGTGGCGCTGACCATGTCGACATCGAGTGCGATTTCCGCGGCCCACCCGGAGTCCGGTGGCGGATAGTTCGTGCCGCCGCGCTGGTCGATCTTCTTGAAGCAGCCGTTGGCCGTGGTGCACGGCGGCAGCCCGTACTGCTGACGGTAGACGGCCAGGTCCGCCTCGACGTTCGGGTTGTCGAACGCATCCACGATCGCGACCGTCTCAGTGGATCCGCCAGAGGGCAGGTTGTACGCGCTCTGCAGGTCGACGGGGCCGAAACCGGCGGGAGCGGCATCAGCCTGGAGACCCTTCGCCGCGACGATATCGGTGCGGACCATGGCGAGACAGGACATCTCGCCGGCTTTTGACGGCGTGGCGCACACCTGATTGGTGGGGTGCTGGCCAGGCGAGGTGGCGTCGGCGGCTTTTGTGGTCGGGACAGGGTTCTCGGTGGAGGGGGAGGCGGCGGAGGTCGCCGCCGGCACGGCGATCAGCGTGAGTGCGGCAACGGCGAGCGCCACGATCAGCGTGCAGACACGTCCGACCGTTGTGGCCAACGCGACCGGACGCGACCTGCGGCGGAATGGTCGCGCGGATGGGGGATGAGACACGTACAGCTCTCCTCGGGGTACATGCAAACCAAAATCGTGAATTCTTAAGCAGGCGGAGCTCGGCTCAGTCGCGCTTCTGCAACTGCGACTTGTTTCCGCGTCCCGGCGTGCTCGGGTACTGACTGGTGTCCGTGATCAGGGGGAGCTCGAGGCCTTGCTCGGGCTCTTTCGGCCGGATGGTGTTTGTCGTGATCACGTCGGGCAGCGCACCGGGACTCTTCCACTGCGCCGCGATGTCGACTAGGGGATGCGAATGGCGGAAGTCGACATGGCGGTGATCCGCCAAGTACGAGGGCTAAGTTCGGCGCCACACTCTGGGGATCGCGCCCTGGGTGTGGACATTGGTGCGCGGCAGGCGGCCACCGAGGAGTTGATCCCCCGTCATATAAGCATTCACGAGAGGGGACGGTGCTGTCTGCGGAAGCATGATGTCCACATGGGGCCGTCAGGGCCCTCGACGGCGTGGTCGTTTTCCTTCACACCAAACTCAACTGCCGCCGGGGTCCCGTCGGTTAAGCCGCTTTCGTACTTGTCTTGCGCGGCTATGGGTGTGCGGTGAACCCTCCGTCGGGTCGCTTGTGCAGCCAGCCACGGTCGGCGAGTCTGGTCAACTTCGCGCGCAAAGGCTCCAGCTTGCCGCGCACCGTCACCTCCGCCCGGCTCTTCGACGACGCCCCTGACCTGCACCGGGCCGTCGGCAGCCCGGACGATCACCAGGATCTTGCGGTAGTCGCCGGGCAAAGCGGCCTCGTCGGGAGTCTCGCTGCGGTGCGGGACCAGCAGCACCGCCCGCCCCGCCACCCGGGCAGAAGCCAGGGTGACGGCCGCGGCGGCCTCCGTCGTGGCCCGGTCCTGCTCGGTCAGCCAAGTGCAGGACCCGCTCGGCGGCCACCAGCTCCTCCCGCTCGTCCTGGACCTCCCGCAGCTGCTTGGCCGACTCCTCGTTGAGCGCGTCCAGTTCATTCCGGCGAGCCGTTATCCGCTCCAGCTCCTGCATCCCCACATCCTTCCCGCGCCCTCCCGGCGTCCCGGCCCGGTCACGGATCGTACGAACGGCAGGACGGCGAGCGCAGCAGACCCGAGAACGGCTCCGGCCGACAGGGCAGGCGATCTTCATTGTGGACACCGGCCGACGACCAGCGTGAGTATCTCTCCCGCCCTTCACACCAGACCTGTGACCAGCAACTTCACGATGCACACCACTCATTCGCAACCTCGCCCTTCAGTAACGCCTTCCCCAGCACGCCTGGGCAGCCGGTTTCTCCGTCTTGTACGCCGCAGCCGGAGCGGGCTACGGAGCCGCCGGACTCATGGCCGCCGCCCTGCTCGACATCGCCGGATCCGGAACCGCCTTCGTCGTGAGCGCACTGACCACCATCGTCATCGGCGCTCTGTCGCTCCTGGGTGACCGCACGCACCCACGCCACACGCCTCAACAGGCGGCAGTCCAGGGGGCAACCCGGTAAGTATGGGCGCGCCCACCACCGCCACGCCTGCTCCTGCTTCGTCGTTATGACAGACTCGCCGCCTGCTCCACCAGGACCCGCGCAGGCCTCCGCTGATTGCGCAGATCCGTGCCGCCGTTGGAGGATTTTTGCCGTACGGGTACGGGCGCTCGGCCGGAGTGCATCACCTGGATTCGCGGGCAATCGGACGAAGAGCATCTCGACCCGTGAGGCATTGGATCGCTTCCGGGACCACTGTCCTGGCGATCACGAGCGGAGCCGGACCACGAGCGCTGCGGCAGTGACCGCACGGTGGCTGCCCGGTCGTGCGAAGGCAACCGGGTGAACATCACGCGACCCGCCGCCACAGGTCGGTCCGCCCGGTGATAACTGTCGTGGACCCTTGTTCGGCCGGAAGCCGGAAGGACGAAAGATGCCTGTACAGAAGTACGGTGTGCTCGCGGCCCGCGCCGTCGCGCGTCGCCGGGAGGGCGCGACGGACACGCCCCATTACCAGATCCATCTCAAGGACGACAGCGGCACCGACTACCGGGCCGCTGTCAACGTCAAGTCGAGTTCGACGCAGGCCCCGCCGGACCTGCTGTTCGCCGTGGTGGACGACTTCCGGCACCCGGTGACGGAGCTGCTGCCGCAGGCCGGAAGCGGCTGGCACGCCCTTTCCTCCCAGCCCGGCACGGGCGCGCTCGACTTCATCCGGGGTAACCTCTTCGATCCCTCGTCGATGCGCATCCTCCCGCCCGACAAGCCCGGTGTCGACAACGACCTCGCGGACCTGCTCGACCACTATGTGCTACGGGCGATCGACGAGCCGACCACGGGAGTCTTTGTGTTCGGGGCGCGGTTCGGCCCCGAGCCGGGCCAGCCGGACGAGGTGTTCGGCTTCCCTGTCGGCAACGGCGTCCATGACGTGCACATGAACCAGGGCAGCACCGACAAGAAGTTCCGCAAGGACAACGGAGTCTGGCAGGACGGCGGGCTGCTCCTTCATCTGCTCCCCGAGAACCGCTGGGTGGCTGTCTTCCTCGCTTTCCAGTCCCAGAAATGGCACACGGACGACGTCACCGGCCAGCCCATCGACACCGCCCCGCCGCGCCCCACGGACCGCGAGGAGCCCCTGCGGATCGTCGCCGCCCTGGTCAACCCGGCCGGCCCGGCACCGGAGGCCGAGACGGTCACCCTGCTCAACGCCTCCGCGGCCGCGATCGACCTCAGCGGGTGGCACCTGTCCGACCAGCAGAAGCATCGCCTGCGGCTGCCGTCCCAGCCCCTGGCTGCCGGCGCCACCCTCGCCGTCACGGTCGCCGACGGATTCCAGCTGGGCAACCACGGCGGCGCCATCACCCTGCTCAATCCGTCGGGCCTCAAGATCCACGGTGTCTCGTACACCGGCCGCCAAGCCTCGGCCGAGGGACGGACCATCACCTTCTGATCCGCTCGACTCGCCGCCCTCGCGCGACGCGATGACGCGGCCGCACCCATGCCCACGGGGTGCGGCCGCGCCTCGGGCCGTCAGGCCTGGCCTGGGGCCGTCGCGACTGGACGAACTGCCGCAGCTGCACCGCCCCCACGACTCCCCGTCGAGAGCACGGTGATTCCCAGCTTCCCGGCTTACCCGTCCGGCGGGCCCTTGACGTACTCGGAGCAGATCCCGACGGGCAGACGCTGCCCGGCACGGACATCGCCCGCGAGGTCGGTGCCGACGTCGAAACCGACGTTGAGCAGCGGCAGGAACGTCCACTTGTCGGCGGGCGTCGCGGCGGACTTGAAGGTCCACTCGGCGTGGCCCTTCGTGGACAGCTTCCAGCGAGCGGGGTCGAGCGCGGTGTCGGTGACGACCCTGTAGGTTTGCTCGGCCGGATCGGCGGTCCACACATACCCGGCCGAGCCTGTGCGCCGGTCGACGCGCGCCCCGTCGACATAGACCTCGGTGGTCTGCTTGATGGACCTGCCGTTCCACACGGCGTCGAAGCCGGTGTGGTCGGGTCCGGAGTCGCCCCAGCCGGGGGTGTTGAACCGGAGGACATTCCCGGCCTGCTGCTGGCCCCAGCCGAGCCCGTGACTACTCCCCCAAGAGCACCCATCAAGCCCTTGTGGAGGGCCCACGTAGGCAGTAGCGGCAGTCCGGCGAACCGCTCGTACCTCGCGGCACGGGTACCCTCAGTCCGGTTGCGGGGGATATAGGCCAGAGTAGCCTGGATTTGATCGATGTTGCCTGATCCTGGAGGTGAGCGATGTTTCTCCGACTGCTGCGGCGGCGTATGCCGCATGGGCTTGTCCTTCTCGGTAACGGCCGTCTGATCCGGGGCTTCAGCGGCGGCTTCTACGACGGTCACGGACACCAGTCCTGACACCGTCCACCAGTCGAACCGGGCCTGAAGCAGGGTCACTGCGGCAGGCCGACCTTGGAGGATGTGCGGTGGCAGAGGAAGCCGATGCCCTGGTAGCCATGACGCGGATCCTGTCACCGCACTGCCGTGTCACCAGGATGTCCAGCGGAGCGCTGATTGCGGACTGGAGGCGGACGCGTTTTCTTGGAATGACGACGGCAGACATCCAGAAGTTCGCTGACGGAAGCTCTGAGGAACGCGCCGAACTTGTCACCGGTCTCATCCGCGCCGGGTGTGCGACGGCCCGCCGAAGGGAGCATTCGGACATCGAGGTCGGGCTCTGGCTGCGCGCAGTGCACCTGCTGATCCGGACCATGGGATTCGGGCGCGTCCTGCGGCTCCTGTCCCTGGCAGCCCCGGATTATGCCCGTGCAGACCCTCCTTCGGCGGAGGATGTCGCACGGCTGAAACGAGCAGTGCAATCACACAGTCGCAGAAGCTGGTTCGTCAACGACGACTGCAAGGCCGAGGCCGTGACGGCTTTCGTCCTGCTGCGGCGGCGTGGCCTGAAGGCCGTTCTTCACGTCGGTGTGCGCGAGCACCCGTTCGCCTTGCATGCCTGGACGTCTTCGGCGGACCTGTGCATCCCTGACGCCGATCCGCGCGGGCACGCGTTCGCGCCGGTTCTCTCGATCAACGGGGGAGGGCGGTGACGTGGAAGCACTCCGCCTGGAGTGGGCAGGGGGCGCACCGAAGCTCTGGGCAGCCGGGGCCATGGCGCAGCAGGGACTCGTGACGACGGTCTCCTCACGGGCCGGTACCGCGGTGGTCGTCGGCTGGGTCGGCTCGGTCAAAGGCCGCGTTGCGGGCGCGCGCGGCCTCCTTGATGATTTCAGCCGACCGGGAGCCGCACCGCGCCTGCCGACCGGCGACTACGCGGCTGTCCTGGTGTGCCGCGACCGCATCCTGCTGATGCGGGACGAGCATGCGCGTATTCCCCTGTTCTTCAAGGAGTCCGGCGGCTGTGTGAGCGCGGTGAGTACCTCGGCGCGCCGCCTGGGCGGCGCGGCAGAGCTGGAACGTCGCTACTTCTGCCGGTACCTGACCGGGAACATGGCGCAACCGCACTCGGAACTCACCCCTTTCGTCGGGGTACATCGGATCCTTGGCGGCGAGGTGGTGGAGCTTTCGATCACTGGGCAGATACGCGGTCGGGTACTGCGACGCGCCTGTCAGGCCCACGACCCGCCGGAACCGGCGGCAGACGGACCCCGCCTCAGCGGGGCCGCGATGGACCTGCGCCTCGCACTGGAGAACGCTGTCGGGCGCCGTATGGGCAGGATGACGGCATGCCACGTCTCCGGCGGCACCGACTCCACCAGCATCGCCTTGCTCGCAGCGCGTCTGCTGGCCGCGGGACAGGGCCAGCCTGGGGACCTTGTCCTGCTCGCCGGGCGCTTCGGCGGGGGAGAACTGGCTGGGGAGCAGCCCTACCTCGACGAGGCGATGGAGGAGATCCGCCGCCACGCACCCGCAGCCCGCCCGGTGATCGTCGATGTCGACGACGTGGCCGACTTCGACGACTTCCAGCACCACGCGGGAGACCCGGATGAGCCTCATGCGCACGCCTTCCGCGCCCCGTTCTGGAGCAGGCTTCATGCCGCTGCGGCGGAACTGGACTGTGACACCCTCATGACCGGCTGTGGGGCCGATCCGATCGCGGACGCCAACCCATTTCACCTGCATAGGTTGGCCCGCACAGGACAGCTCCGGCAGATGACGAAGCAGGCACGTGCCTGGGCCGCGGGCAGCGAGCGGGGCTTGCGGGACGTTGTCTGCGCCTACGTCGTGCAGCCGGCTCTTCCGCTGGCAGCCGAACGGATCACAGCGCTCGTGTGCCGCCGCGGAACGGTGCTCGGCGGCCTCGGCAACTTCGCGCGCCCACGATGGCTGCGATCCGGATTTGCGCGGGCTCACGGCTACCGTGAGGCCAGCATCGAGGAGAGCCGCTTTGTGTTCGGGCACAAGCCCGAACAGTCTCTGTACGACGCGGCCAATTACCTCGCCGCTCCCGACCCGCTGTCCTGGCGCCGCGCTCGGCAGGACGGATTCTTCCTCTCGCACCCCTTCCTCGACTCGGAGGTCATCGCCACGATGCGCCGCCTCCCCGCCGGAACCACGTTTCGTCCAGGCCGTCCGAAGGCCGTTCTGCGTGAGGCCATGGCGGATCTGCTCCCGTCCCGGATCTGCAGCCGAGCGGTCAAGATCCCCTTCAACCAGCTCTTCGCCCGCGGCCTGCGGACACACGGCGACGAACTCATCGACCTCTGCCGCTCCGCGAGGCATCCGCTGGTTGCGGAGATGTTCGACGTCGAGACGCTGTGCCGGGCAGTGAGGGAGGCGCAGCTCGGCATAGGGGACTCCTACTCCTGGGACCGTATGAACAGCTCACTCGCCCTCGTGGTGTGGCTGGAGCAATTGGACCAGCGCTCCCGCGCGCACGGTGCGGCCGCGCCGGTCATCGCTGGCTCTTGACGTCCCACAGCGTCCGTTCGATCGGGCCCGTTGCGGCGTTGACGAGACCGTACCGTTTCACCAACAGGTCCGATTCCGCTTCGGTAAGTTCGCGGTCTTCCTCGCCGTTTCGCGTGATAGTTTCCGCCAGGGCTGCGCCATTCGTGCCGAACTGCCAATAGACCGTGACGTAGCGGGGGTCCCTCGTATGCGTGGCGATCGCGTTGTTTTCGTGCACCCTGCCGCGGTAGATGACGGTGTCGAGGTTCTTCAGTTTCTTCATCCACCGGGGCACCTTGCCGCCAGACCACGAGTACCCTTCCAAGTCGATCTGGTACAGGCCGAGCCGGTCCTTGCGCGCGAAGCTCGCGGTGGCGTAGAACGCCAACTGGTCGTACTTCGTGTCGATGGGCAGTTGCACAACCGTTTGGGTGAAGAATGCATCGCCCGCCTCGATCCAGTTTCCGGCGGGCACCCATGGCTGCGCCGCCACCAATTCGCCGGGCTGGTGGATCTCCCTGCGGGAGAGCGGGTGTTTCTCCTGGAATTTGCTCCACTGCTCGGCATCAGCACGCCATTGCTTGCGGAGCCGGTCGTTCGCGCTCAGCAGCACCCGTTCCCCCATGGCGTGGAACTCGGCGCCGAGCAGGTAGAAGCTCACATCGCTGTGGTTCTCGAGCGTGATGTCGACCGGCACGGCGAATGCCTTACGGTCCTGACTCAGCACAGGCTTGCCCACGGTTATCTTGATGAGAGGCTTGGCCCCGCGCTGGTACGGCTGGTAGATGTCCTGGTAGCCGAAACTGGCTATTGCGAGACCCGAGGAGACGATCAGTGCCGCGGCCAGTCGCTTCGGAGCGGGGATCACGACCGATGTCCGCCACACCGCGAAGACAGCCCATGCGGAACCCGCCGTGAGCAAGCACCACAGCACCAGGTAGGCCGTGGAATCGCCGACATTGAATGTCGCGAACAGGAGGATGGCGTTGGCCAACAATGCCGCGACCGTGCCGATCAGCGCGACCATTCCGGAGTAGGGGAAGCTGTTCTGGAACCAGTGGTCCACGACCGCGGCAGCGCCCAACAACGTGGTGGCCGAGACCAGGATGAGGATGGCACCGGTGATGCGACCTGTGTAGGTAAGGGCCCCGATGAGGTCTTCGATACCGAACCGACTCAGCAGCAGTGCTGTCAGAAGGAGGACCAGCAGGATCAGCACCATTGCTGCCGGTGACCGTCTTGTCGGGATCCAACGCGCCCGCAGGCGCGAGCCGGCGCCGGACCCGGGGGGAGTCCTCACGTGATCACCCCCTGACACCGCAGGCCGTGCGTGACGTGCCCGGCCGTGCCGACGGTGACCGCGACCGGATACACATCGAAAGCCGACCGGGAAGAGTCCCCCCGGTCGGCACCGGCATACCCCAACAGGACCTGACCCACGGGGTGTCTCCTTCGACCGTCACGGGGGCACTGCACGAGGGAAGCGCCGTCTGACGAGCCCCTGCCGGCTTCCTGCGGACGTACCTTGCGGTGGCATCGCGGATCATCCGATCTCCGAGGCGAACCCAGGAGACCTGGCGCTGCGTCGGGGGTTCGAGCACCATCGTCCATGGTGATCCGTCGGATCACCATCCGGATGCCTCCGGACGACCTAACCTGCGCGTTTCAGTTGCCACAGTGTCCGGATCTTGATCGGAAAAGCGAAAGTTCCTTCTGAACTGGGAAGATGAGGCTTGTCTAAGGTCTCTGTCATCACAGCAGGAAAGCACTTTCTGCGTGCACACTACCGGGTTACGTCCCAGGCTCGTTGTCTCGGCCGACGGTCGCGGGGTGGTCAACCACGCCGGATCGCCTGCTGGCCGATCTCGCCGATGCCACCGGCCTGAGCGGCGCCTTCACCGACGCGCTGCGCCGGCTTCGGCCCCGCGGAACCGGGCACGACCCGGGACGGATCGCAACCGATCCGGCAGTGATGCTCGCCGACGGCGGCCAGAGCATCACCGACCTGGCTCTGCTGCGCGACCAGCGTGAGGTGTTCGGCCCGGTGGCCTGCTGTGCACCCGATGGGACTGCTGGGCATCGGCGTATCTCTGTACGGTTGGTCAATGCAAGATCAGCGCAACCAGGGCCGGGCAAGACTCCGGCTGGACCACGAGCAGGCCGTCGTAGCTGACTCTGTCATTGCGGAGGATGCCGCGGCTCAGGACACAGTGTTCGTGTGCGCCTCTTGCGGCGCTGCGCTGGCGGGGCCGCTGAAGCGTCTACCCGCAGTACCCGAGCCTCCCTACTACGAGTGGTGGGAGGCCGAGGAGATGGGACCGTTGCCGGCCACTGTGCCGTCGGGCTGCTACGCGATCGAGACTGAACCGTACGGCCCGCCCCTCGTCGTTGCCGAGGTACCCGAACCTGCGATGCCACGCCACGGGACGTACTTCAACGTGCACGGGCAGCCGCTGGTCTCCCAGGGGCCGCGAGGCAACATCGTTATTAACCCGGACGACGCCCGCGGCCTGGAGCTTCGGCATGCCTCCGCCGCCTGTTGCGGGGCGACCCCGGACGGGGGAATGAACCAGCTCTGCGCCTGCGGGACACTGGTCGCCACCCTCTCCTCCGACTGTTGCCTGCCATACGAGCTGCACCTCTCACCCGGCCATGTCCGCGCCCTGCCGTTCCAGCATCCGAGCCCGGATCTCTCTGCATAAGCCCGTACGCCGACATCGGCCGCTGCCATTTCTCAGCGACAATCCGGCACTTCCACGTCAGCAACTGATGCTGGAACTCACAGACAACCGCTGCTGAAACTCACTGCGCAGCCACCGCGCGCTTCCGCCACTGCCAGGTCCGCTCCGGGATGCCACTGCTGCACGATCACCTCCTTCTGTCGTTCTGCACACCGCGCGCCGCACCGGCCGCCCCCTGTACGACCCGGCCGCGCACCAGCCGACCTCGCCCGAGCAGCTGCTCCCCTTCACACCCAGGAGCAGCGGCCCGCGGCGCAAGACCGCCCGGCGGTCGAACCTCGCAGCCCTGCGCACCGACCGCCGGGCTGCTCGGCACGCTCCACATGACGGCCTGTGCCCTCGTCTACCTCGCCGTCGGCGTGCTCGCCCGCACCGTGCTGAAGACCCGGCCCTCGGCGGCCCGGGCGGTCACCCGCGACTCCGGTGCCATGATGATCGTCATCGGCGGGTTCCTGCTGGTGGAACGCCTGGTCCGCTGACCGACCCGCCTTGCCCTGCCCGTGATGACCGTCGAAGGAGCGCACGTGGAAGACCAGACGCAGCAGGAACAGGCGAGCCCCGAGGTGCAAAAGCGCATCCAGGCGAGCTTCGACCGTCAGGGGCTGATGAGCCACCTCGGCGCACGGATAACCCACATCGCGCCGGGCCGTGTGCACATCGTGCTCCCGGGCCGGCCCGAAGTGACCCAGCAGCACGGCTACTTCCACGCCGGAGCCACCAGCGCCATCGCGGACAGCGCCGGCGGCTACGCGGCCTTCACCCTGTTCCCCGAGAACACTGAGGTGCTCGCCGTCGAGTACAAGATCAACCTGCTTGCGCCTGCCGTCGGCGACCACATCGAGGCGGTCGGGACCGTTCTGAAGTCCGGGCGCACCCTGACCGTGTGTCAACTGGAGGTGTTTGGCGTCCAGGACGGCCGACGGAAACTTGTCGCCAACGGACAGCAGACGCTGATCCGCGTGAACAGGCCCGAGCAGTGAGCTCGCAGCCACTGCCGTCCTGGGTGAGCTGGCAGCACAGGCCGTTCCCCGACGCCAACCTGCTCCTGCTCCACGGGCGGCAACCGGCCCTGGTCGACAGCGGGTTCGTCGGCCACGCCGAACAGACCGCCGCCTGGGCACACGCGCACACCGGGAACGTCACGCTGGTGGTGAACACCCACTGGCACTCCGACCACGTCGGCGGCAACACCCTCCTCCAGGCGAGAGGCGCGGGCATCGCAGCCGGAGCCCCGGAAGCCGACGCCATCTCCCGCAGGGACCCCGGCTGCTGCGCGGCCGAGTACCTCGACCAGCCTGTCGCCCCGTACACCGTTGACATGCCGCTCGACGACGGACAACTCCTCCGCCTCGGCGACGCCGACTGGGAGGTCATCCGCACGCCCGGGCACACCCCCGGCCACCTGGCGCTGTGGCAGCCGGACGAGCGACTCCTCGTGGTCGGGGACGCGTTGTCGGACTATGACGTTGGCTGGGTGAACCTCGCCCTCGACGGACCCGGAGCCGCGGCCACCGCGCTCGCCTCCCTGAAACGAATGGCCGACCTCGCCCCCCGCGTGCTGCTCCCCTCGCACGGCCCGATCCCCACCGACCCCGCCGCGGCGCTCGCCACCGCTCTGCACCGCGCCCAGCGGCTCGTCGACGACCCGGACGCTGCCGTCTGGTACGGCGCGCGGCGGATCTTCGCGTTCGCCCTGATGATCCGCGGCGGCATCCCGGCCGGCGAGGCCGAGCCCTACCTGCACGCGCGGGCGTGGCTGACCGACGCCGCACGGCTCCTCTGCCTCACACCCGAGGCGCTCGCCGCTGAGCTGATCGACACGATGGTTCGCAGGGGCGCCGTCGTCCTGCACAACGGCCGCCTCCACGCAGCCGCCGAACACACCCCGGTCCCGGCGGAGTCCCTGCGCGTCCCGTACCCGCGTGCGTGGCCGGCAGCGGAGCTGCACTGACTCGCGGCGCACCGGACGGCGAGCGGCCACAAGGCCGCTTTGCCCGCGCGGAGTTGCGCCACGGTCGCCTCACCGCCTCTGCCCGGGCGAGGGCCGGCGCGGAGTGCGGCGGAGCATGGCCGGTTCCGACCGACTTGAGCAAGCCCGACGGCCTCAACACCCTCATCGCTGCAGCGGTGGGTTCGAGAATGTGCGGCGTGGTACGTGTCATGCGGTCAGGGACCCGGCGTCGCACCGTGCGGTGGCATCTCGCCCCCTGCATCTGCTGCGGCTGCGTGCCGAGGCCGGTATCGCACGGCGGCGGTCGGCCGGGGGGCAGGCCCGGGCTTGTCCCCGGACTGCCCCGTGATCCACGGCCCGCTGGTGACTTCGAAGAGTGTTCAGTCTCTCGTCTCGGCGGCCAGGAAGGCGCTCAGGCTGTCGAGAAGCATGGTGCTGCCCTGCTCGGCCATGTCGCGTTCCTGAGCGGTGCCACAGGCCTGGTGGAGCACGATCTGCGTGTGGCGGCCGTCCTGCTCGTCGAGTTCCATGGTCATAGCTGCGGGCTCGGGCTTGCCAGGTACGTCCATGCCGACCACCAGACGGCGGTTCTCGGCGACCTCGAGATAGGAGCCGGTCAGCGGGAACTGTCCGCCGTCGGGGGTGACCATCGTCGCCTTCCACGCTCCGCTCGGCCTTACGTCCATCTCGACGGATTCGGCAGCGGCGCCTGCCCACCGGGCGTACTGCTCGGCGGTGGTCCACGCTCGCCACACCTTCACCACGGGGGCGTCCAACGTTCGGGTCAGCGTGTAGGAGAAGCCGTTGGCTGCGGTGGTCTGCTCAGGGCTCATGTCTCGTCTCCTGGTCTCGCCCTTGGTCGGGGTGTCACACCTGTAGACACCCGCAGGCGCGGAAACTCATCGGTTGCCACCGGGGTGACGCCTTCGGCGCCCTCCTCGCAGCGTGGAGCACGCGCACGTTCCCACCTGTCGGCGACGGCTGAAACGGGTTCAGGCACGGATTCCGCGAAGGCGATCGTGCTTACCCGCCGACATGGCATGGCGTCGGGGCACCCGGCATGGCACAGGACCGGAGCCCGGACGAGGCCGTCGACTGCTTCTCCATTCCGCAACCTCGGTGCGGCGTCGTACTCGGCGACGACCCCCAGCTTGTGCTCCGCGGAGAACGTCCGCCGCTTCGGGCGGTCGCCGGATTCGATCCGGAGCTACGGAGGGTCGTGCTGGCCATGCCGGGGTTGCTCCTGTCTCGCCCTTGCAGTCCAACCCGGCAAAGCGGGCGTCTCGGTCAAGGCTGTCAGAGAGGGCCACGGCGTGGACCTGCAGGCCGGAACAAGGGGCGCCGAGATCACGACAGTTGCCGGTCAGACCCGCGGGGTACAGCTGGCCGACGGGGTGGTAACCCTGGCCGACGATGTTCTGGTCACCATCGGCTCCCGTACATCGTTCCAGGGCCGCCGTGTCATGGCGAGTGAGTTGCCCGCGGTCACCGTACTGTTCTCCTGTTGGAAGGACGGTGCGAGCCTCGCCATGGCCCCGAGCGATGCCTTGGGACGTACGCACTTGTCCGCCAGGCCGTCGTACCGGTCTGGTGAAGCTGGGGCAGCCCGATCCGGGGAACGCCGCGGAGGGTGACAAGCGACCCCGACAACAGGGCGGGGCGTGCCAGGACTACCGGACGGTGCGGGTCCGTTCAGCAAGGTCAGAGGGAAGGGTGATGACCATGGAGCTGTTCCTGCCGATCCCGCTTGCCGAGTGGCGTGACACCAAGGAGACGCTCCAGCGCTTCGCGCAGATCGTCGGGAAGGTCCGTCTCGCCGCCAGCGCCCGGCGCAACCACTGGTGGAATGTCCCGTTCCACCTCACGGGGCGCGGCATCACGACTCGCCCGATGGGGCAGGTCGACGGCAACCCGATCTTCACGATGGACTTCGACTTCGTCGCGCATCGGCTGGTCGTCTCGACGCTGGACGGCCGGGAGATCTCCTTTCCGCTCGTCGGTCAGTCCGTGGCTTCCTTCCATGACGCGGTCATGGAGTCGCTGGCAACATTGGGCATCCGGGTGCGGCTAGACGTGCCCAGGCCCTTCGACCTGCCCGACTCCGGCCGGCCGTTCGCCGAGGACGCCGAGCATGCGACGTACGAGCCCGCGCAGGCCAACCGCTACTGGCGGGTCCTCAGCCAGGTGGCGTCGGTGCTGGAGGAATTCGCCGCGGGGTATTCGGGGAAGGTAAGCCCGGTGCACCACTTCTGGCACACCTTCGACATCGCGCACACCCGGTTCTCCGAGCGTCACATCGAGCAGCCTCAGCAGCTGGACCATGTCACCCGGGAGGCGTACTCCCGGGAGGTGATCAGCTTCGGCTTCTGGTTCGGGGATGACACCTTCCCCGAGCCCGCGTTCTACTCCTACACCGCTCCGGAGCCGGCGCACCTGGCCGAGGAGCCGCTCGAGCCCGCAGCGGCACACTGGATCGCCCGGAACAACAGCCACCTGGCCGTACTGCCGTACGACGAGGTCCGTGCCGAGGCCGACCCGCGTGCCGCCGTACTCGCCTTCTACGAAAGCGCGTACCAGGCCGGTGCCCGACACGCCGGATGGCCGATCGACCCGCTCGCATGTCCGGGCGGGGTGACGGACCCGCAACTGCGATCCCACAGACCCCACCCGGCCTCCGGCTGAGGCCCAACAGCAGCCGCGAACCCCGCGTCGGCACGGCCACCCGGCCACCGCCCCGGTCAGACGTCGGTGCGTGCCAGCTCGCCCGATGTGGCCCTCGACGGCTCCGGAACTGTGAGGCAGAGACAGTCCGTTGCGGACAGCGTCGAAGCCGCGGCGGAGGTTGCGGGCGAAGGACGCCAGCGGGGCCAGGGTGTCCTGCTCAGCGTCGGCGATCCAGTCCTCGAGGCGGTCGCCGTGGCGTCCGGTCATCATGGCGGCGAACTTTTTGACGTGACCGGTGAGCCGGTCGAGTTCGGGATCGCGCTCACGCAGACGGTGCAGCTTGTCCGCGTCCTCGTCCCGCAGGTGTTCGGGGTGGGTCATGATCCAGGAGGTGACCTCGCGAACCGACGGGGGCTTCGGTCCTGGGGCGGGAGCGTGTCCGCGCCCGGTTCGGTAGCGCCGCAGATGACGCTGGACGGCCAACTCGCCTACGCGATAGCCGGCCTGGCCGCCTACCAGCGGGACGCCATCGAGGCGTACGCCACGACCCGGCTGAGCTGAGGGAATCGGGCCGCCGCCACGGGAACGGCCTGCGGCGCGGCCCTGCGGTGTGAACAGGCCGCAGCGTCCGCAACGCCAAGGAAGTCTCCCCTCGCCTGTCGACGGTGTCGCCGGTGGGGTGCTGTCCGGCGCCCCCCGGTTTGGCGCAGGCCATGCGGATGGTCCAGTCGGCGGCCGGATCGCCGAAGAGCGTGCGGTCCAGGTCGAGGACTCCCGTGATCACCGGCTCGGGTGCCTCGGAGTCGAGCATGGTGTTGACGGTCCACAAGTCACCGGTGAGCAGGCGCGGTTCGGTGATCTCGTCGAGGACATGGTGGTGTTCGGTGGCGAGGTCGGCGACCTTGCGTACGTCGGCGGCGTCGAGGCCGAGATGCTCCAGGTTGCCGGCGATGGCGTTGAGGGAGGCGATCACGGCCGCGCTCCAGGTGCGGTGTCCGGGTCCCGCCACCGGACCGAAGTGCGGGCTGTGGACGGCGTGAACGCGTGCCGTGATCTCACCGAGCTGAGCGAAGAAGCCCGGCCACTGGTCGCGGGGGTAGGCGTGGAGACGTTCAGGGGCGGGCACACCCGTGAGGTGGCTCTGCACGATCCAGTCCCGGCCGGTGATCTCCTGCGACCAGTCGGCGAACAGGACGCGCGGGACGATGCCCGCGATGGGGGACAGGTAGGGCACGGTGGCGTACTCGTCGCGCATCAGCTCCCGCTCGCAATTGATCTGCTGCCTCCCAGCGGGGGCGATGCGCAGGATGACCGGCTCCCTCAGGCTGTCGACGGTGATCCGGTAGGTGGTGTTGTACATGCCGCCGCCGAGCTCCACAGCGGAGGTGACGCGTGCGGCTCCCCGAAGGCGCGCTGACCGGTCGCCTGGATGTCCTCGGCGGTGACGGGCTGCTGGAAGGCATGCGGGTCACGGGGGAATGGATCGGAAGTCCATGGGGCTCCTTCATACCCGAGAAGGGAAAGCGGCTGGTCAGAAGTAGGCGACGGGGTTACGGGACCGGTGGGGGCGGTGGGCTTCCCGGCCCGCGCGTCTTCGCGCAGGAGTTCGCCTTCGAGGGCGTACCGGTCGCCGTGCTTGCTGATCCCGGTGATCGTGGCAACGGCGAGCCCCAGGCCCTCGGTGTTGACGATCTGCACCTCGTCCTGGGCCAGCTCCGTGCGGAGGCCAGCGTCACCGACCCGGCGCGCCGGGGCCGGGCGCACCGGTCAGCGGCGAACCTTCAGGCTCCACTTCTCGGAGGTGCGGACCCCGATCAGGCCGGGCGGGACCACGTAGACCCCGGGCTCCCGGCACAGCTGCCGCTCGGGGCGCAGGTACGCGTCCATGGTGGCCAGCACTATTCCGTCGGACTCGGCCCCGGGGTCGACCCGGACCTCCACCTTTGCGGCGGAACCGGTCATCTCCACCAGCTCCCAGCCGTGGCCGGACAGCTTTCGCTTCAGCTCGCGGACGTCGTCCAGGGGCAGTACCTCCAGCTTCCACGAGGCCGCGTGGTCCAGCTTCACGACCACGTGGCACCAGCCCTCGGGTCCCACGGCGAGCGGGCCGGTCATCGGCAGCCGGGTTCCGATCCGCCCGACCCTGTCGCTGGTGCCGTCCGGCTGGACGGTGTGCACATAGCTGATGATGTCCTCGGAGCCGTCGCACGTGGCCCGGATCAGGGCGGGCGGGCCCGCGTAGCGCAGCACGGCCTGTCCCCGCCCCTTGGCGCGCTTGCCCAGGGCCTCCACCGTGTCGAGCGGACGGACCCGGAGCCGCCAGTCGCCGGAGCCCTCGACCCTCACCCGCACCTCGGGCTCGCCCTTGGCGAACGCCAACAGCTGCCCCCGCGCGTCCCTGGTGGTGGAGTAGATGCTCAGCTGGTCCACCTCGCCCTTCTCGTCGAGCCGCCAGATCCAGAACCAGCTGTGCCGCTTGGGCACCCGGGTCCGCTCGAACTCCACCACCGCAGGCCGGCCGGGCTCCGGGTTCACCACGGTCAGTTCCAGCGTGCCGCGCCCCTCGTAGACGCCGGTGGTCAGGGACCGGGCGCGGGCCCGCTCGGCCTCCTCCGGGGTGCGGTGGTGTCCCGGCGCGGGCGTCAGCTCGGCGGTCCAGTCGGCCTCCGCCGACACGAGCACCAGCAGCGGTCCGGCCGGGACCGGGTGGGTGGCCTCGCCCCGGCCGTCGTCGTCGGCCAGCGGCTTCCGCTGCGCCGGCTCCACGCGGTCGAGTCGGGCCGTGGCCGCCTCGAAGCGGGCGGACCGCGGTCCGTGGTGGCTCAGGGTCAGGTCGGCGGCCGGGCCGCCGTGCAGGAGTACGTCCGGGCCGGTGCCGGAGACGGTGCCGTCCAGTTGGCGCGCGGCACCGAGCGACAGCACCCGCAGGGTCCAGGCGCCTGCCGCCTCGACGCGCAGCCGCAGGGCGCGCTTACCGCGGACGGCCAGGACCCGGGCCTCCCGGACCGGGGCGGTGGTGTCGAAGAGGACCTGGTCCTGCGCGTCCTCGTGGTTGAGGGTGGCGACGGTGAAGCGGCCGCTGCCGGCCACCGACATCTCGATGATCAGCGGGCCCTTCAGGGCCGGCCGGCCGAAGGAGAGGACCTGGTCTCCTTCGCCGTGCACCTCGTGGAACACCTCGCCCGCGGGGACGGGCACCGACCCCTGCTCCGACCCGGCTGCCGGGCCCGGTACCTTCGCCAGGGACGCCGCTTGGGCTGCCACCTGGGCCCCGCTCGCGGGCACGCCCCGGGCCACGGCCGGGGCGGGACTCGCGGCCGGGCTCCCGCCTGCCTTCTGGCGGCCCCCGGCCGGCGCCTGGCCGGGGCCGGCCGCCGCCGGGGCCCCACCCGGGACGGTTTTGCCCGTGGTCAGGCCCGGGATCACGTCCGGGGGCGGGGCGGCCTCCTTGTGGACCTCGGTCATCGCGGGGCCCGGCACCGGCGCGGTCGGAAGGGCCTCCGCGGGTATGCCGTAGTCGGCGGCGAGCGCGGCCGGTCCGGCGCTGTAGCCCTGGCCCACGGCGCGGAAGCGCCAGGCCCCGTTGCGGCGGTAGCACTCGCCGAGCACCAGCGCGGTCTCCCCGCCGGCGTCTGTGACCTCGTACCGCGCCACCGGCGGCCCCTCGCCGCCGGCCACCTCCACGGACAGCCCGGCGGTCGTGCCGAACGTCCCGCCCGCGGCGAGGACGGCGATCAGCACCCGCTGTACGGCGGGCTCCACCGCCTTCTCGTCCACCTCCAGCCGCTGGACGAGGAGCCCGTCCTCCGTCGCCCCGCCCATGTGCCGTACGGCGCCCGAGGGGTGCGAGGGCCGGTCCCCGCGGACCACGTCGGCTTCACCGCGGACCCGGCCCGCCGCGTCCAGCAGTACCGCCGTGGCGGCCACCAGGGGGGTGCCCGGCCGGGACTCGCGGGCCACGGTGATGCGGAAGGGGCCTCCGGGCAGCGGGGTGTTGGCCCCCTTGATGATGATCGTCATACCGGCATCCTGGCACCGGCCTCCATCCGCGGTCGATGGATTCCGGCGGATTCCGAGGACGGGCGACGGCATGCCGAAGGGGCCGATGTCCGGGGGCCATTGAGATGGCCCCCGGCTGATCGGCGAGCGACGTTCCCAGGAGAAGAAATCGCCGGACACGGCTACACCGACGTCATCGGTAACCGCAGGGACCCAGAACCACGACTCCCGCCCGCGTTCATGGGGAACGAGCCGCCGCGCACTGGCGTGCACAGCGCTATCCGCGCTGGTTGAGCGCCCTGGTCAGCTCCCGGTTGGCGGCGCGCGTCGCGTCGAGTTCGGCCCGCCGGTCCTCCAGGTGACGGGTCAGCTCGGTGTTGCTCTGCTCGAGGCGGGTGGTCGTGGCCTGGAGCTCGACGACGTCGGTCGGGGCTCCGAGTCCGGACTCGCGCCACGCCTGGTCTCCGAGACGCCGGGGGAGGTGGTGCCCCAGTTGCTGGACGCGGGCGGCGAGGCGGGCGGCCCGGGCGCACGCGTTGGTGAGGTCGGTCTGCAGTGAGGATCGGCTGACGGCCGGTCCGTTTACCGGTTTCGGTCCCGGGGGTTCGCGGGCGGCGGTGTGCACGAGATCGAGCAGGTCACGGCGGCGGTAGAGGAAGGTCCGGTCGACACTCGCGGCGCGGGCGATGGCGGCGGCAGTCAGCGGAGTGCCGGCCCGCACGGCGGCGGTAACGGCGGCTTGCACGCGAGCCCGGCGTCGGTCGGTGCCGGCGTGGCGGCCGTCGTTCATCGCGGTGGTCACAACAGGGTCCTTGGGGGTCGGATGTCGGGCAGGGGCTGGCCGACGCGGGGTATGCCGATCATGACGGTGCGGCTGCGGCGTACGAGGGTGATGGCCTGCTCAATCTGGGCGCGGTCTTCGGGTGTGAGGTCGCCGAGGTCGGCCTGGACGCGGTCGATGAGGCGGCGGACGCGGCGGATCTCTTCTTTGGCAGGCATCGCCTGGGCTCTGGCCCAGCCGTCGGCCTCGAAGGCGGACATCAGTGGCTAGGGCGGCGTATTGGAGTGGAGATGGGCAAGCTGAATCAGGTGGCCGACGGCGTCTGGGTCCGGCAGAGCGAGTGGGCCTGGACCAATTCCATCGTGGTGCGCGGGGAGGACGGGTTGATCCTGATCGATCCCGGCATTGATGGCTCCGAGTTGAACCAACTCGCCGATGACGTGGACCGGCTCGGCATTCCGGTGGTCGCCGGGTTCTCCACCCATCCCCACTGGGACCACCTGCTCTGGCATCCCCGGTTCGGCGACGTGCCGCGCTACGCCACCCCCGCCGCCGCCCACGTTGCCAGTCAAGCCCGAGAGCGGGCGCAGGCGATGGCGGCGGAGAGCGCGTCCGGCATCCCTCTTGACCTAGTCGCGCTAGTCACCCCGCTGCCAGCGGACGGCGGACCGGTGCCGGGCGAGACCATTGAGCATCAGGCGCACGCTGTCGGCCACGCCGCGGTCCTCCTCGCGGACCGTGGCGTCCTGCTCGCCGGCGACATGCTCTCCGACGTCCTGATCCCGCTCTTCGACTTTCGCCAAGACGATCAGGTGGGAGCCTACGAGGCCGCGCTCGACCGGCTGGGTGAGGCCGCCGGGCACGTCGATGTCGTGGTCCCCGGCCACGGCGCCGTTGCCGAAGGTCCCGAGGTGGCGGCCCGCCTCGCCGCCGATCATGCCTACATCGACGCGCTCCGGCGAGGGGAGGAACCGGTCGACGCGCGTCTGGGGCCGCATGCGGACTGGCTCTTCGGCCCCCACCGGTCGAACCTGGAGCAGGCCCAAGGGCGGTAGGGCCCGGGGGTCCCTGGCGGGTCTGCCGGATCGACACCCTGACCAAGCTGGTCGGCTCGATGGCGGTCCCCCCGGGAGACCTCCTCGGCGGCATCTACTGGGTGCCTGCAGTGGCACCAGAGCCGGTCGGGTCGTTTACCTTCGGCTCTCAGCCCAGACTGCGGACCTGGCCCTATTCGGAACGTGGGCGTCCCGGCTCCTCCTAGCCCGGATCTTGCAGCAAGCCATCAACTGTGAGTCGACGGAGCGCTCACGGGGGGAAACGATGACTGTGTGCTCGTCGAAGGCCGCGCAAACGGACCCGACTGCGGCTGACGGCCGGCCGCAGTTTCGCCCTTGTACTCCGGCAAGGGGTCGGCGGGCCCGAACGACCGCACGTCGGCCCCCGCTACGCGCCGGACGTGACACGCGGCAACGCCGTGGCGCGATGATGCGCCCCAATGCCCGAAAAGAGCCTGCGTGGGGTCGAACCTGGCGGCCGCTGCGGGCTCGCCGCCTCCGGATAGAGTGGGCTGGCCCCGGGGCCCCGGGGCCGAGTATCAGATGGGGTGGGAAATGGCGAAGCACCGGCTGTCCAGACGAGGTCGCTACATAGCCTTGGCGACGACGGGTGTCGCCGTCGTTGCCGGCGCCGGGGTCGCGGCGCAGACTTCGATGGCCGCTACGACGTGGCCGACTCAGAAGACCTACACGGGCCGGGCGTTCGACGCGTGCACGGCGCCCTCGCTCAGCGCGATGACGGCGTGGAAGAAGGACGGCTACTACAGCGGTGTCGCCGTCTACATCGGCGGCAAGAACCGCGGCTGCGCCCAGCCCAACCTGACGAAGTCCTGGGTGAAGTCGGTCGACACGCTCGGCTGGCGGGTCATCCCCCTGTACGTCGGCGCCCAGCCGCCGTGCCAGCAGAGCGGGAACAAGGAAAGGTTCACCGCCGCCACCGCGGCCTCGGTCGGGGTCAGCAACGCCAACGACGCGATCGCCAAGGCGTCGGCGCTCGGCATGAAGACCGGCAGCCCGATCTACCTCAACATGGAGTCGTACGACACCACGAACAAGGCGTGCAACGACGCCACCCTCACCTACGTGAGGTCCTTCACCAAGACCCTGCGCACAAAGACCTACCGCGCCGGCCTCTACGGCTTCAGCAGCTCCAGCGCCAAGGCGATCGCCACCGCCAAGGACCGCACGGACCTGCCCGGCAACCTCTGGTACGCCCTGTGGAACGGCCAGGAGACCACCACCAAGGACTGGCCCTGGGACCCGAAGCTGTACACCGACCACAGCCGCGGCCACCAGTACAAGGCCAACAGCAAAGAGACCCGCGGCGGTTACACCATCAACGTCGACCGCAACGCCTGGGACGCCCCAGTCGCCATCATCGGCTGACCAGCAGTCTCTGGAACGGCAGCATTCGAATCCGTCTGATCCCCGTCCTGGCCATGCGCGCGCAGCCGTGCCCACTGCGCCGTTCTCGTGCCCTGGATCCGCCGGGTTGTCCCGTCAGGGCACTGGGCGGAAAGACGTCGGCCGCACCGGCCCGGCCTCCGGGTCCGCGATCGGGGGCGCGCTGTCCCTCGCCGACCGCCTGCCCGCCACCCCTGGCAGCTGCAGGAGGACCGCCGCCGCGGCCGGGGCCCGACAGCGGGCTCACAGGCTGTTCGATCCACCAGAAGGCGAGGCCGACGATGCTGGCGCCGGTGGCGTAGGCGGCACCGCGCAGGGCGCTGGAGAGCAGCGCGGTACGGCGCCGGGTGATCCAGTGCCGGGCGTGGGTGATTCGCCGGGCCGGCCCGTGGGGTGGGGGCGGGGGTAACTCTGAATGGTGGGTGCTCCGTTCTTCGGGGTGCTGATGTGGCCCGGCGGGGGCTGGGTGGCCTAGGAACCTTCGGCCCCGCGCCGGGCTTCGCCGCGTTTCCCCCGGTCTCCCGGGCACGTAGCCTCCGGCTCGGCCGACGGCAGGGGTTTCGGCGGATGCGCGATCCGGTCCGGCTCCACACCCAACTTGTGCGGGTGCACGCATGCTGGCGTCCGGTCCTCCAGGGTGTATCGGAAGCCGTCGGCCGGATCGAACGGGCACTCCCTGGAGGGCCTGTCGTACACCACGAACGCCTCGCGCGGCAGGCGCTTCGATGGGCAGATCCCGCACGCGGGGTGGTCCTCGCCCTGGGCGAACGGCGCACTCATGACGGAACGGTAGTGAAACCGCACCGTCGGCCGCTGCCGGAACCACACGAACGAGAACGGCGCTCACCCATGATGAAAGGGGTGAGCGCCGTTCTCGGGTCAGGTCCCGGTCCCTGCGGCGGGACACAGCAGGCTGGGTGCCATGGCTACAGTTAGGAAGTCGCCCGTGCGGCTGATGCGCTTGGCGAGATCGGGGATCGTATACGGGGCGCTTGGCCGGAGCGCGGACAGATTATCGACCAGCTTGTACTGGATGCGGCGCTGGTGGGCGCCGATGCCCTGGAAGACCCACGGGACCATCTTGAGCATGTGAATGTCGGTGGCGCCCGGCGTAGTGAGCCAACCGTTCGGGATCGGGAAGAAGCGGTCGAAGGCTTCGAGGGCTGTGGGAATCTCGTCGGCAGGGATGCCGGAGTGCTCCGCCATCCACTCGAACTCCTCCCCTTCCCTGTCCTTGAGGTAGAACCCTCCCCACCCCCACAGGAACTGCTGCCAGAAGGTCGCATAGCGCCGGAAGTTCGGCTGCTCCCGCAGCCACGCCATGCCGTCGTGGAACGTCTCTGGCAGGACGTGGTTGGTCAGCCCCTCGAAGAAGAACGACTTCCCGTCCTCCGACATGCCGAGTTCCGGGGGGCCGTCTGGATGCGCGAGCGCGTAGTCCACGGCAGCCTTGAGGATGGCGAGCCGGGCCCGGTGCTCGAGGTACATGCAAGCCTGGAGCTCAGGATGCTTGCCGTACCGAAGCATCGCCTGATAGCTCGGGCTGTCGCTCGCGGCTGCGTGCGGTCGAAGCCTCCCCCGTCGATCTCGCGTGGGTAGCCCAGGGTCAGCTTCGGGTGCTCTCCATACGCCTCGTAGAGCATCGCCAGGGACTCCTCCGGGGCCTGGCGAAGAAAGTGCCGTTGTTGATCTGACGGTGGTAGGTCTTTGCGGCCTTGGCACCTTCGGCCCCGGCTCTGGCCTGCTTGTTGATGACCTTGACGAACTTGCGCTCGACTCCGTACGAGTGCCGCCACAGACCGATGAGCCTCGGTTCCGCGAAAGATCCGAACCCCTTCTCCGTGAACAGCTTCGGAGCGGTTGTGAAGTCGTCGAAGCACACGATGTCCAGGCCGAGGGGTTCCATCTTCCTCGGAGCGGACTCACGGTCCTCCCACCGGGTGATAAAGAACGCCCCATGCTGAAGTTCCAGGTACCGCATCCACCCAACCACCTTGAATAGGTCGGTGAAGCCCCAGCCTCCGCCCTTGACCTCGATCAGCCGCCGTACTGCCTTCTCGGGCCCGTAGCCGGTGGCGAAGATGTCGAGTTCGAGGATGTCGGCCAGATCGGACTCGATGATCTGCTTCTCGACGAAGTGGCCCGACGCCTGGAACAATGCGGCGATGTAGTCCTCGAGCTCCTCGCCGGCCTTGGGGATGTCCGGCAGAGTCACGACACACGGCAGGAAACGGATGGCCACCCTGGGAGCCGTCTACGATGCCGAACCCGCGCCGCGCACGGTCGACGACATCATCGCCGACCCAGACCAGCAGGACGACGCCGTCCACGGCACGGCGCCCGAGCGTCGGCACCAGCAACAGGAGCTCATCCGCAACCACCAGACGCGCTACCGCGACCAGGTCATACCCACCGCCTGATCGACAGCACCCTCAGAAGATCTGCACCCAAGAAGGATCGAAGTGTTGGACAGGGGTCGTCGCGTACTGGCCGAGGAGGGAGCAACTCCGGTTGGCGCCGCGACGACCACGGAGACTGGCTTGCAGCCGCCCAAAGGCACCTTTTCAACCGCATGCTCGGCTATCTCTACCATTGCCTCCAGTACGGCCGCTGCTTCGACGAAGCTGTGGCCTTTCCAGCACGAGCCCCCGCCGTCTCGCAGGTGGCCTGAACGCGGAAACCTCAGCGGAGTCCGGCGGCGTGCCGAAGCTTCGCCCGGCCGTCAGGGCTGATCAGGCCCTCCGGCAGCATCGCCACCACAGTCGCGTGCTCCGCGAACACAGCCTTGCACTGCTCACGCTCGGGATGGTCGCTGTCGCTGCCGAACCACCGCACTGCCACCTCGTCGGCGGCATCGACTGGCTTGGAAAACTCAGCGACCGTGACCAGAAGATCCAGCAGTTCGGACCGCACAGGAACCTGCGGGTCGCTGGCCAGGCGGAGCAGGAACGGCAGCACTGCCGGCATGGCTGCGTTCATCTCGGTGATGCCGTTGAGAATGGAGTTGGTGAGCACTCGTTCGGCCTCGGACGCGGCGGCCTGATCGAGAAGGGCACGCAGCAGCACCGGGATCTCGGCGGGACATCCGGGGAACTCGGACCAGCGGACATCCTCACACCCGTGGAGGGCAGGATGCCCACGGCCGGCAGCAGCTGCCTGCGGGTACTCGTGGAGAAACCGAGCGACCGCCACCTCCTTGGTGGCCAGGTCCATCCCTGCACACACCGAGCAGGAGCACGGTGGCCGTGTCCGCGGGGGTTCCGGACGCCTCCAGCTCCTTGACGATCCGGTCGGACACCCACAGCGGCATGCCATCGTTGACCTGGTGCGCGGTCTCGGCCATGTGGAACGGCAGCCCCATGGTCGCCACGTGGTGGACCAGGTACAGCGGGTCGGCCGGGATGCAGTGACCGTCGACGTCGGGGCCCGGCCGGAACGAGGTGAATCCGTACGGCTTGGTCGCCGCGGCCTCGAGACGCCGATCCGTCGCAGGGCGGTCGGAGTCTGGTACTCGGTCAACATCACGACCGGCCCCTTGGCCGCGGAGTAGTCGAAGGCCCGCTCCAAGGAGGGGCAGATGCCCACCAGCAGGCCGCGGAGCCGGTTGATCAGGCGGACCCGGTCGGCGATCAGATCAGCCCGATAGTGCGTCAGCACCTGCAGAGAGGTGACCAGCTCCGGGGGCGTGGCCAACGGGACAAAGTGCCAGCGCATACGTGCCTGGTCGGCGATGACACGGGCGTCCTTCGCGTCGGTCTTGCCCTCGCCCCAGTAACCCTCCGGCCGGGCGGTTGAACGGTTGCTGATGATCTTC
The DNA here is from genome assembly GCF_039536205.1 of Streptomyces sannanensis. Lineage (GTDB taxonomy): Bacteria > Actinomycetota > Actinomycetes > Streptomycetales > Streptomycetaceae > Streptomyces > Streptomyces sannanensis. Next base: position 48,038 of record NZ_BAAAYL010000004.1, read on the forward strand.
GAGTGAAGCCACCGAGGACTCCGACATCACCGCACTTCAGGGATTGCGGCGAGCGACATCACGCGATGAATCTCAGTAACTGATCCCGCGGCTCGCCGCGTTCGCACGCCACGTAGGCTGCGCCTGTCGAGGGAGGCCCTGAGGAGGGAGAGACTGCAGGTCATGGCAACGGGGATACGGGAGCGGTGGTGGCTGCCCAGTAGGCGGGTGCTAGGGATCGTGGTGGTGGTGCTCGCCGTCGTCGCAGGCGTCGGCTGGGCAATCAAGCCGACGTGGCAGCCCTGGTGGTACGCCGCGACGCTGTGCGGGGGCAACCTGTCAGGCGAAGACCTCGCCGAACTGCTGCCGAACGAACGGCTGCAGGCCGCCGAGGACACCTTCGGCTCCGGGCACGGCCCGCTCAGATGCGGGGTGAACAAGAGCGATGGCCGGCACTTCGTCCTCAAGACCGAGGCACAGATCGACATGGGCGAGCCGCTGGGTCCGCTGGACATGGAGTTCACCATCCCGAGAGACCTCCACTACGCCTATCCCAGGTCCGTCCCCGGATTTTACGGCAAGTTCGGCCCCGTGATCATTCAGGATTGCCCGAAGCTCGGCCACGAATCCGGGGGCCGCAAGCGGCGCCTCGTCACCAACGTGTACACCAACAAGGTGGATAACAACCCCTCGCCCCAGTCCCTGCGCACGGCCGTGCGCATCGCCAACGGCGCCAACGCCGAGATCGGCTGCGGGGCCGACCCGCTGCCGCTGCCGGACCGCGTCGAACCCGCCCGGAAGCTGTCCCTGAGCCAGGCGGAGGGCACAATGTGCGGCTGGCTGGCCCAGGGTGCGCTGCCCAGGAGCCCGTCCGGCAAGGAGTGGCAGGTGGTCGCGCCCACCGGCGAGAGGGCCCCGGTCACCAGCTGCTCGCTGATCGACTCCGGGACGGGCGAGTCCGCCGTGAACCTCACGGGCTGGTACGGCGATTGGACGGACAAGCCCTTCGAGAGGCTACTCTCGGCCAACGTGCGGATCCCGAAGGGGCACAGCTCCCGCGACGCCCTGCTCGGCGAGCGCTTCGGCCGCGCCAAGGCCCGATGTGCCGGGGAGTCCGCCAACTTCCTCGCCAACAGCTACGCCCGGGACAGCTTGCGATCGGTGCTGCCGATGAGCGAGGTGCGACGCCTCCTCAACGAGTTCGCGGCGGACCAGGCCGAGCGCCGCGGCTGCACCGGCCTGGAGCTCCCCGGCCGCACCGTCCACACGGACTTGCACTGACGGCCCCGCTCGCTCCAGTGAAGCGGCGGCACGGAGATGCTCATACTGAGCTTCGACAACGAGGAGGAGAAGGCGCTGTTCACCCCCGAGGTACAGCAGGAGCTGCTCGACCTCATGGGCCTGCTCGGCGCCATGCCCCGGGCACGAGGACCGCGCCCACCACGTCGTCGCCCAGCTCGGCGATGGCGAGCACGCCACGGGCGCCATGTCCCTCGTGCCGCCCGACGTCGCCGCCAAATCCTTCCCGCACCAGCTCCCGCAGCGCGGCGTAGTGCCGCTGCCAGTCCGCCGGCCACGCCGGGTCCCAGTGCTCATCGATCTTGCGGAGCGCGGCTTCCCATTCGGGGTGTCCGTCCAGGGCGCCGGGGCGACGCCTGTTCGATAGCCACTGTCCCAAAGGCCGGTCAAGAGCAGCCGCGGTGCGGGGCGCACAGAGGCTCCAGTGCTGCTCGTAGTAGGCGCGGGCCGTCTCGAGGTTCTTCTGGAAGCGCTCATCCGCGACGCTCCACACCATGCCGAGCTTCTCCAGCGCCGGGTGGCTTTATCGATGACTCACGACAGTGTGGCGAGGCATCGCCACTCGCTACGACAAGACCCCAGCCAGCTACCTCGCCGGCCTCTACCTTCGAGCCTCAATGATCTGGATCAAGGACCTCGCTCGAACCACTCCTTGATCACAACTCGATACGCGCCCTAGAGTGCTCTGGTCGCAAACGTTCGCCGGGTTGATCACGCGTGGTCAAGTAGTGTCAAGGCTGTGGAGACGACACATCGGCCCGCCGTGCGGGTGATCTGCCTGGATGCTGCCCAGCGCCTACTCCTTCTCCACTGGCGTGATCCGTTTGACGGTGTGATGCTCTGGGAGCCGCCTGGTGGCGGCATCGAGCCGGGCGAGACACCGCTGATCGCTGCTCGGCGGGAGCTGGCGGAGGAAACCGGTCTGGACCCCGCTGCGGTCCGTGACCGGTCTGTGTCAGTCGAACGGGACGTTCGGTGGAACGGGAAGCGGTATGTCGGGCCGGAGGATTTCTTTGTGGCCTATTTTGCCGAGGAGCGGCCGACGTTGAATCCGACCGGCCTCCTCCCCGAGGAGCAGGTCAATCTCCACAAACACGCCTGGGTCGCGTGGTCGGACCTGAACACGTTGGCGGATCGAATCGAGCCGCCGACATTGATGTCCGTTCTCGCTGCCCTTGTACCGGACGGTCCTTGGCGTGACCTGGTGCGTTGACCGGGAACCCTTCGGCCATACAGCCTTCGCGAGTGGGCGTCCTCCCCAGCGGATGCCTCTTTCGCTGCGGCTACGGGCGCGTTCTCGGCGTTGTGCGGCGAGGACATCAGGGTGACGTGCGTGTGCGTTGCGCCAGCGCAGGTAGCGGTGGAGTTCGCGGGTCTGGACGGTGTGGTTGGGGTGGTTCGAGTTGGCCAGGGTGAACTTCCGCAGTGGCCCGAAGTGGGCCTCGATGGGGTTGGCCCAGGAGGCGTTGGTCGGGGCGAAACACACTCCTTCAACGCAACGTTCAAACGCGAGACGCTCCAGGGCCGGAAAAGCTGGTCCAGCGAGCGCGAGGCCCGCCTCGACGCGTTCCGCTGGCTTCACCGCTACAACACCCGACGCCGTCACTCCCGCCTCGGGCAACGCAGCCCGATCGCCTACGAGACAGCGTCCGGAACGACATCAACTACGCTGACACCAGCCGCATAACCCGTGTCCAGGATTCGGGGTCAGGCTCCCCCCTCGGGCCCGGTGACACCCCCCCAGGTCATCCGTTCGACAAGGGGCAACAGTCATGCCGGGCCCGGAGGCCAGCGGCCCTCTTTCAGGACCGCGAAAAACATAACGGGGCTCACACCGGACCTTCGCCGGTCGACCGCGGCCGTCCGGGAACGAAGCACCACCTGATCACCGACCGGAACGGAACTTCCCTTGCGATGTCCCTGACCGGCGGAAATCGCCACGACGTCACGCAGCCGATGCCTCTGCTGGACGCGATCCCGCACATCCGCGGGACCCGTGGCCGCCCCCGTCACCGGCCCAGGCGCCTGTTCGCCGACCGGGGCTACGACTACGACAAGTACCGCCGCCTGATCCGGGCCCGGGGCATCACACCGAAGATCGCCCGCAGAGGCACCGCTCACGGCTCAAGCCTGGGCAAGACCCGCTGGGTCGTCGAGCGCACCTTCGCCTGGCTCCACCAGTTCAAACGGCTACGGACTCGCTACGAGATACGTGCCGATCTCCACCTCGGTCTGCTCCAACTCGCTTGCAGCATCATCTGCTTGCGACGACTTCGAAGGTCATTCTGAAACGATCGGTAAGCCGCGAGAACGCCACGGCCCCACCTCTTCCGGAGATTGTGACCAACGTCATCTCTGTGAACCACATGCGCGCGGGGACCGTCTTACGACCGGATGCCCTCGAGAAGCGACAGCTGGACGCGGCGACCATGACCGCGCTTCCACGGGCAACAACGGGAAAGGATACTCATGAAACTGACAGTCAAAACCGCGGTGGCAGCGGCAGCCATCGCCTCCACCGCCGTACTGACGGCTCCGGGAACCGCGTCGGCTGACCCCATGGACGCCTGTATGGGAGGTATGGTCTGCCTCTTCGACGGCCACAACAACACCGGGGACATGGTGCAGCTCTATCCGGTGGACACCCCCAACATCGGTTGGGCGTGGAACGATCGGGCCAGTTCGGTGTGGAACCGCAGCGGCGGTCAAGTCTGCATCTGGACCCATGCCGGCTACGACGGCTACTACTTCAGCATCCCGGCGGGCGCGAAGCAGGAACTTCTGTTCCTCTACGACAACGCGGTGTCTTCCTTCTCGGTCAGTGGCTGCGGAGGCTGAGCCGGCTGGTTGACCGAACCCGCCATCCACCCGCGCTTCGAGGGAGGACGGCGGGATTTGGCCGGATGGCGCCCCGCGTGGGACACCGTCGGCGAATTCGGCGGTGGTCGCCAGATGACCCAGGGGACTGCAACTGATCGTTTCATCAGGTCTGTGGCGGGTCTTGGCAGTGGGGCCGCGTAACGGCAAGGTTCTGCAGGTGTCGGACGATCTTGTGCCTGATGACCTGTGGGAGCGCATCGCCCCGCTGCTCCCGCCCCGGCCTCCCCGTCGACGGCGGTACCCCGGGCGGTTTTGCCGACGGACGACCGCGCCGCGCTGCGTGGCATGGTCCATGTCCTGTGCAAGGGCGTGAGCTGGAAAGATGTGCCCGCGGAGCGGACAGGGTGCAGCGGGGTGACGGCCTGGCGGCGGCTGCGGGACTGGATCGAAGTCTGCGTCTGGCCCCGCCTTCACGCCGTCCCTCTCGCCGAACTACGGAAGGCCGGCCTGCTGGACATGGATGACGCCGCGGTCGACGCTTCGCACGTCAGAGCCCTCAAAGGGGGGCTCATACCGGACCTTCGTCGGTCGACCGGACACGGCCGGGCAGAAAGCACCATCTGATCGTCGGCCGACACGGCACACCGCTCGCCGTCTCGCTGACCGGCGGAAACCGGCACGATGTCACCCAGCTCATTCCCCTCCTGGACGCGATTCCGCCCATCCGCGGGCTGGTCCGCCGGCCCCGTAGCCGCCCCCGACGCGTGTTCGCCGACCGCGGCTACAACTTCGACAAGTACCGCCGCATCCTCCGGGCCCGCGGCATCACACCCAAGATCGCCCGTCGCGGCGCTCCGCACGGCTCAGGACTGGGCAAGACTCGCTGGGTCGTCGAGCAGACCTTCGCCTGGCTCCACCAGTTCAAACGTCTCCGCATCCGCTACGAGATACGCGCCGACCTCCATCTCGGTCTCCTCCAACTCGCATGCGGCATCATCTGCTTGAGACGACTCCGAACCTCATTTTGAAACGATCAGTTAGAGGTCGGGCCCCTCGAAGTCGAAGGTGCACTGTCGGCTATCGAGATCGACAGTCCGTCGGTCAGCCATCTATGAGCCACCGTCATATTCAGCACGCGCCCGCCGGTGACGGTGCCGACCAGGGCCCAATAGCGTTCCAGGCGGGGGTCGAAGCCGGATGACCTCGACACCATCCCATGCAGGTATTCGCGGAAGGCGGGGGTGTCCGGCTCCCGCCGGGCTCGTGCGTGGGCGGATACGAAAGCGTTCACCGCATCCCCGGCGCTGGGCGGCAGACCCTGGGCCAAAGCGGCGGCCGTCAGAACGGCAGCATCGTCGATCTCCCTGTAGAAGGCCGGGGCGTCCCTCATCTCTTCGTCGTGGTCCTGGGTCCAGCGGGTGAAACTGGGTGTGGAGACGAGCAGATGAAGCTCGGCGTAGGCCAGGACCGTAGCGGGATCGGGGTCCTGCGGCGGGTCGGGTGACAGCATGGCAATCATGATGTCGAGCCGGCGCTTGGGCATGGCCGCGGACAGCTCGCGATACCAGTGATCGGTGAGAGTGCGATGCGCCTGCGGGAGCCGCTGCACGCGAGAGAGGATCTCCAGACGTCGGAGCCGTTCCTCGCTCGGGCAGTCGTCCAGAGACTTGAGTGTGGCCTGGCGCCACCGCAGTTCGGTTAGTCGTTCCTGCACCACTTCGAGCTCGGTTGCCACCAGTTCGCCGAAGGAGCACTCACCAGTGACCACCTGCGTGATGGTCGCGATTGGAGTGTCCAGCGCCCGTAAGCGCCTGATGAGACGGATCCGCTCCCACGCCTCAGGACCGTAGCGTCGATGACCACCGGCGCTACGGCCAGCCACAGGCAGCAGACCGCTGTCGGAGTAGTAGCGGAGGGTCTTCACCGGGACCCCCGTTCCGGCCGCGAGTTCACCGATGCTCCACGTGTCTTGCGTCACAGGCTCTTGAACCTCCAGTGCGCGGGAGGTCCTAGCGTACTGAGCACTGACCGCGTCAGTCCGTACCGTTCCCCACCGCTCGGGCTTGGTACCGGCCTGACCGGCCTCGTCCGATCCCGTCCGACCAAGAACGGTGAGTACGTATGTCCCCGACCATGACAGCACCGCGTCCACGCCGAAGAGACAGGCTCCGTGCGGTGCTTTTCCCCTTGCTCTGCGCGGTGGCACTACTCGCAGCCACTGCCGTACCGGCGACCGGCGCACACCCCGGTTCCCCGCACTCCGCAAGACAAAGCGGTACCGTCGTACGGACCGACCACGGCCTGATACGCGGCGTGTCACACGGCTCGTACACTACCTTCGGCGGCATCCCCTATGCTGCGCCGCCGACCGGACCGCTGCGCTGGCGCGCACCGGTGCCCGCCGCCACGTGGCATGGTGTCCGGGATGCGACGACGGCGGCTCAACGCTGTGTGCAGATGCCGACACCAGGCGCGGGCGCGGTCCTCGGGTCGGAGGACTGCCTCTACCTCAATGTCACGATGCCGACGCCAAAGCCGGCCGGGCAGAAGCGGCCCGTGCTGGTGTGGATGCACGGCGGTGCGTTCCTGGGAGGTTCTGGCAGTGACTACAGCACCGAACAACTGGCGGTCCGGGGTGACACGGTCGTCGTCACAGTCAACTACCGGTTGGGTATTTTCGGTTACTTCGGCCACCCCGAGTTGGGCTCCGCCCCACCGTTCGGCCTGGCGGACCAGCAGGCCGCCCTGCGCTGGGTGCGGGCGAACGCGGAGCGCTTCGGCGGTGATCCGGGCAGTGTCACGCTGTTCGGCGAGTCCGCAGGCGCCCTCAGCATCTGTGCACATCTCACCTCGCCGACGGCTGTCGGACTTTTCCAGCGGGCCGTGCTCCAGAGCGGTTCCTGCCTCATGTCCTTCCCACGCGGCGCTCTCGGGCCCGGAATACCGGCGTACGAGCCGTTCGCCTCACAGCGCGATGTTCAGACGGCAGGTGCAGAAGCCGCCCGGCAACTGGGCTGCACAGCGGGCGGTGGAGACGAGGTGCTGGCGTGCCTGCGCGGGCAGAGCACGGATCGCCTCGCCACCGCACAGCTGATGCAGTCCTTCAACCGGCCCTCCTTCGGCAATACGCTGCTGCCCGTGGCGCCGGACCAGGCGTTGGCGTCGGGACGCTTCCACCGCGTGCCGATCATTCAGGGCACCAACCACGATGAGATGCGGATGTTCGTCGGCCTGTCGCTCGCCGCGTTCCCGATCCGCACCGAGAACGACTATCGGGCCCGTGTGGTGGACGCCTTCGGGCTTGCAGCCCCAGCCGTCGAGGCGCAGTATCCGGCAGGACACTACCCCACGCCCGCACTGGCCTGGGCCGCGGTGCTGACCGATCGATCCCTCACGTGCACCACACTGGCAGTTGGCCGGGCCATCGCCGCTCATGCCCCCGGCCTCCCCCTCTACGGCTACGAGTTCAGCGATCCGGATGCTCCTGTCCTCACCGGTCTGCCAGCGAACCCGGGCTTCCCCTACGGGGCGGCGCACGGCTTCGAGATGCCGTTCCTGTTCTCCTCCTTCCCCACCGAGCGACCACTGACCGACGCCCAGCGCGCCCTGTCGGACCGGATGGTCGACTACTGGACGAACTTCGCGCACACCGGCAACCCGAACACCCCCGACGCCCCGCTCTGGCCTGTCCTCCGCCTTTCGTCACCTCTCGCGCAGTCGGTGCAGTCGTTGGCTCCCGGACCAGGCGGAATCCACCCCGTCGATGCGCATTCCGCACACCACTGCTCGTTCTGGGACCGCCTGCCTCAGTGAGCCTCCGCGCGTACAGAACCAGGACGGCCCCGGCGCAGAAGCTGATCAGTCTCGTCAGTCACCGGGCCGGCCGACTGCACCGGGTCCAGGCGCTCGTCCCCGGCACAGGCCGGTGCTGGCGCCTGCCGGCCCCAGGCAGCCGTCTGACGCGCTGACTCGCACTCCTGTGCCGCCGTTCTTCCTGGCGCAGTCGGCGCTCTCCGTCGCGTGCGTGCCAGGCGTCGACGTCGTTGGGGTTGGCCAGCGCGGCGGGCAGGTCTTCCCTGTGTCGTTCAGAAATGAGTCGCTGCAGGTCGTAGGGGGTCTGGTGGCGCTCAGGGTCGCGTGGGACGATGCCGCGGGTGATTGTCTCGCTGGTCTATCGGGTGGCGAGGAAGCTGTTGTCGGTCCCGTTGTTGCTGCTGCGTCGGCAGGTGGCCAAGGACGCCGAACTTCTTGTCCTGCGGCACGAGAACGCGGTGCTGCGCAGGCAACTTGCAGGTCCGGTGCGCTACGAGCCGGCGGACCGGCTGTGGTTCGCGGCGTTGTCCGCGTTGATACCCCGGCGTCGTTGAGCGCAGGTGTTCCCGGTGACTCCGGGCACCGTGCTGGCGTGGCATCGAAGGCTCGTGGCGCGCCGGTGGGACTACAGCAAGCGCCGGAGCAGGCCCGGCCGGCCACCGGCCACGAAGGCGGTCAAAGAGCTGGTGCTGCGGCTGGCCGCAGAGAATCCGCGTTGGGGGTGTCGCAGGATCCAAGGCGAGCTCGCGCGGCTCGGGCATCGGGTCGGAGCCTCCACGGTCTGGGAGATCTTGACTGTTGCCGGAGTAGGCCCTGCTCCCCGTAGAAGTGGGCCGACGTGGCGAGAGTTCCTGATGGCGCAGGCCGACGGCGTCATCGCCTGCGACTTCCTGCACATCGACCTGGTCGATCTTCGCCGGGTCTACGCGCTGGTCTTCCTCGAGCACGGCACGCGCCGCCTGCACATCGCTGGTGTGACCGCGCATCCGACCGCGCAGTGGACGGTCCAGCAAGCCCGCAGCCTCGCCGTCGACCTGGGCCTGCGCTTGGAGTCGCTGCGCTTCTTGGTCCGCGACCGGGACCGCAAGTACACCGAGTCCTTCGACGCGGTCTTCGCGTCCGAGGGCATCGAGACCCTGAAGACGGCGCCGCGGGTCCCACGGGTGAATGCGCACTGCGAAAGGGTCATCGGGACACTCCGGCGCGAGGCCCTTGACCGCCTGCTGATCCTGAACGAAGCCCACGCTCGACGCGTGCTCGACGTCTACGCCTTCCACTGCAACGGCCATCGCCCCCACCAGGCCCGGGGACAACTTCCTCCCCTCGCCCAGGAGCACCCGGCGCCCTCGACCGACTTGACCGCGCACCGACTCATCCGCACCCGAGTACTGGGCGGCGTCATCAACGAGTACAGATAAGCGGCTTGACCAGCAGCGATGAGTTTCTGAACGGCACACCGTCAAACGCGCCGAGTCGATCAAGGAACATCAAACCCGGCGAGGATAGACGTCAAGCTGACCGTCCGCTTCGCGGTCTGGGAGCAGATCACCGGCACCGCCGGCCTGCCCGCCACGGCCTGAGCGCGGAGCCGGAACCCGACCCCGGCACGCCCCGACGCTCCGTCAAGCGCCAACATCCTCGACAGCGTGACAACGTCCTCAGGACGCCTCACGCGGCAACGCCGACGTGGCCGCTGTCGCCCGAATCGCAGGCAGCCCAGGAGACATGGAGGTTCTGGACGCCTACTGTGCCACCGGCTCCCTGCGCCGAGCCACCTGCACTACAGCGGCGTCGCTCGCCGACTCGAACCGATCGCAAAGACCCTGGGCATCGAACTGACCGAGCTCGCCGGGCTGATGCGGGCCGGGCTCGCCCTCACCGCGTGGCGGCTGCTCAACGACTGAGGCAGATGAGTTTGGGCTCGCTTCACGTGTGTCCGGAAATCACTCTACTCAGCAATCCTTACATTCTCTTTAATGTTGCGGACATGTCACCCGGGGTCGACCCGGACGACGATTGCGAACCCCTGTAGCCCAAACCCCCCACGTGGTCTGAGACATCCCGGTTTGCCCCGGCAAGGAGGCAATGTCCCATGCAACGTACACGACGAAGAACCCTACAAGCGGGACTGGTGGCAGTCCTGGCCATGTTGGCCCTGCTCGTCGGTGGCCTACCAGCCACGGCGAAGCCCGCCGCACCCGTAGCCCGGCCGTCCGCGAAGGCGAAGGTACGCGACGCGGTGCAACACGACCTCTCCCCAAAGCTGCGTGACATCTCCGCGAAGCCTGGCGGTACCAAGCGCGGCAGCGCCAAGCCCTCCGTGCAGCCGGCCCATTCGCTGGATCGCGCCGTCGTCAACCCGTCCGCGAAGGAGGGCAGCAGCCAGGTCCAGCGTGGCTTCACCGCCAGCCAGGTACCCGAGTTCAAGGCCAACTTCGAGGGCGTCGGCAACGTCGACGGGGTGCTGCCGCCGGACACCAACGGCGATGTCGGCCCCAACCACTACGTCCAGATGGTCAACCTCCACTACGCCGTGTTCGACAAGAGCGGCAACAAGCTGCTCGGACCACTGCCGGGCAATGCGGTCTTCGCCGGCTTCGGCGGACCGTGCGAGACCAGGAACGACGGCGACCCGGTGGTCCTCTACGACGAGACCGCCGATCGTTGGATGATCACCCAGTTCGCCCTGCCGGGCGGATCCGCCGGCAACCACCAGTGCATGGCGATCTCGCAGACCCCGGACCCGACCGGGGCCTTCTACCGGTACGACTTCCTCTACCACCAGACCCGGATGAACGACTACCCGAAGTACGGGATCTGGCCGGACGCCTACTACATGACCACCAACGAGTTCGCGCCGTCCTTTGTCGGCGCCGGAGCGGTGGCCTTCGAGCGGGAGAAGATGCTCACCGGCCAGCCGGCCCGGATGGTGTACTTCCACCTCGGTCCGGACTTCGGCGGCCTGCTGCCAGCCGACGCAGAGGGCCAGGCGCCGCCGGCCGGGGCACCCAACCCGTTCGTCATGTTCGACGACGACGCGTGGGGCACCTCGCCCACCGACCGGCTGCTGATGTGGGACTTCCACGTCGACTGGACCAACCCGGCGAACTCCACTTTCGGCAACAACCTGGCCCCGAACCGGTCCCTGGAGACCGCACCGTTCGACTCGAACATGTGCAACGGCGCCCGGTCCTGCATCCCGCAGCAGGGCACCTCGGCGCGGCTGGACGCGATCGCCGACCGGTTGATGTACCGGGCGGCCTACCGCAACTTCGGCGACCACGCCTCCATGGTGCTCAACCACACCGTGGATGCCGGCGGCGACCACGCCGGCGTACGGTGGTACGAACTGCGCAGCAACTCGCCCGCCGATTGGGCTATCCATCAGCAGGGCACCTATGCGCCGGACGGCGAGAACCGGTGGATGGCCAGCGCGGCCATGGACGTATCCGGCAACATGGCCATCGGCTACTCGTCATCGGGCAGCACGTCCTTCCCGTCGATCCGGGTGGCCGGGCGACTCTCCGGTGACCCGCTGGGCGAACTGGGGCAGAGCGAGCGGACCCTGATCGCCGGGACCGGCGCACAGACCCACTCGGCGGCCCGCTGGGGCGACTACAGCTCGATGTCGGTGGACCCGACGGACGGCTGCACGTTCTGGTTCACCTCCGAGTACATGTCCCAGACCAGCTCCGCCAACTGGCAGACCCGCATCGGTGCGATGAAGTTCCCCAACTGCGTGAACGGCCCGCGGGGCGAGGTGACCGGCAAGGTCACCAAGTCCGGTGGCGGAGCGATCGCCGGTGCGACGGTACGCGTCGGCGGTAGCGGCACCGTCACCGATGACCAGGGCGGGTACAAGCTGACCCTGCCGGCTGGTCAGCACGAGGCGACCGCTTCGGCATTCGGCTACGCGTCGAAGTCCGAGACGGTGACCGTGCCCGACAGTGGCACGGTGACGGCGAACTTCGCGCTCGACCCGGTTCCGCTGAGCAAGGTCAGCGGCGTGGTGAAGGACGGCTCCGGGCATGGCTGGCCGCTCTACGCGCGCATCGACGTGGCCGGCAAGCCAGGCGGCCCGGTCTTCACCGACCCGGCGACCGGCGCGTACAGCGTCGATCTGCCGCAGGGGGCCGAGTACGGCCTGACGGTCAAGGCGATGTACCCGTCTTACCAGCAAGGCACGGCACAAGTCACCGTCAGTGACAGCAACCTGGTGCGGAACTTCGACCTGGCGGTCGCGACCTCCTGCGACGCCACCGGGTACAAGACCGGCTACGGCGAACCGGTCGTCACCGAGCAGTTCGATTCCGGGGACACGCCGGCCGGCTGGAGCGTGGTGAACACCACCCCCAACGGCGGCTGGAACTTCACCGACCCGAGGAACCGGGGCAACCTCACCGGCGGCAGCGGCAAGTACGCCATCGCGGACAGCGACAACGCCGGTTCCGGCAAGCCGATGGACACCGCGCTGATCACCCCGGCGATGGACCTGTCCGCCGTACCGGCACCGGTGCTGCGGTTCAACAGCGACTACCGGGCGCTCGGCGGGTTCGCCGACGTCGACGTGAGCGTTGACGACGGCACGACCTGGAAGAACGTGTCGCACTGGACCAGCACCAGCCGGCGTGGCCCGGTGCTGGAGGAGATCCCGGTGCCGCAGGCGGCCGGGAAGTCCGGCGTGCGGATCCGGTTCCACTACCAGGCCACCTACGCATGGTGGTGGGAGCTGGACAACGTGTCGATCGTCAACCGGTCCTGCGACCCGATCCCGGGTGGTCTGGTGGTCGGCCGGGTGCTGGACGGCAACACCGGCGCCGGGCTCAACGATGCGACAGTGACCAGTGAGGACAAGCCGGCGGAGAAGGCGGTGACCGGGCCGACTCCGGACGACGCCAAACTCGGCGACGGCTTCTACTGGATGTTCTCGACCCTGACCGGGAACCACCCGTTCACCGGGGCGAAAAACCAGTACAAATCGGTCACGTCCACGATAGATGTGGCGGCTGACCGGGCCACGCGGGAGGACTTCGCACTCAAGGCGGGCCGGCTGACCATCACCCCGCCATCGGTGGAGAGCACCCTGACGCTGGGCCAGACCAAGACGGCGACGACGACAATCCGCAACGACGGCACCGCACCGGCCACGTTTGAGCTGTCCGAGCGGGCCGGCGACTTCGACAAGCTCGGTACGCGTGGCGCGCGCCTGCAGAACCTCCGGGTCAAGGGGGGCGGCGTATCGCCCGCCTGGCGGGGCGACAGCAAGCCCGGCGACGTCCTGGAGCCGACCCCGTACGCGCCGCCGTGGAACAACACGGCCAACTACCCGATCAAGGTCATGGACAACGCCGTGGCCGCGTACGACGGAAAGGTGTACTCGGTCGGCGGAACCGACGGCGCCGCCAACCTCGCCAACAGCTACGTGTACGACCCGGCGGCGAACACCTGGACGAAGATCGCCGACATGCCGGCGGCCCTGGAGAAGCCGGCAGCGACGTTCGTCGACGGCAAGCTCTACGTCTTCGGTGGCTGGGACCCGGCGGGCAACGTGTCGGCAAAGGTCTACGCCTACGACCCCGGTACCAACGCGTGGGAGACCCGGGCCGGCACCAACCCGGCCCCGCGGGCCGCGCCCGGCATCGGGGTGGTCGACGGCCAGATCTACCTGGTCGGCGGCTGCGTGGACGGAAACTGCAACAAGTCCAATGTGACCGTCCGGTACAACCCGGGGGCCAACACGTTCACCACGGTCGCCGCGTACCCGGTCGCGGTGGCGTGGCAGGGCTGCGGCGGGATCGACGGCACGCTCTACTGCGCCGGCGGCAACGGGCCGACGACGCTGAAGAGCACGTACGCCTACAACCCGGGCGCGAACGCCTGGACCCAGATGGCCGACCTGCCGGTCGACTTCTGGGGGGTGGCCGCGGACACTGCGAACGGCCTGCTGTTGGTCTCCACCGGTGTCATCAACAACTCCACCACGGTCACCAACCAGGGCTGGGCGTACGACCCGGCGGCCAACTCCTGGTCGGCGCTGCCCAACGCCAACTTCGCCCGCTACCGGGCGGGTGCGGCGTGCGGGTTCGTCAAGGTCGGTGGCTCGACCGGCGGCTTCACCCCGACGCCGGACAGCGAACTGCTGCCCGGTTTCGACCAGTGCGCCACTGTCACCGACGTACCGTGGCTGTCCGCGTCCCCGACGTCGGCGACGCTGCAGCCCGGGCAGAGCATCACGGTGAACGTGAAGTTTGATGCCTCCACGGCGGCGGGTGTGCAGCAGCCCGGCAAGTACACCGCCCAGCTCGGCATCAAGTCGGACACCCCGCCCGTGGCACCGATCGACGTGACGATGACCGTGCAGCCGCCCAAGGACTGGGGCAAGGCGACGGGCGTCGTCACCGGCGTCGACTGCCGTGGCAACAGCACCGCGCTGCGCGGGGCGACCGTCCAGATCAACGGCAAGAAGGGCTGGACCCACACCCTGAAGACCGATGCGGATGGCCGGTACGTCATCTGGGCTCCGAGGGACAACCCCGTCGAGATCATCGCGGCTCAGGATGGCTGGAAGCCGCAGTCCAGGCTGGTGAACCTCAAGGCGGGCGAGGCGGTGACCACCGACTTCGCCCTCCGCCCCACCGCTTGCTGAGAGGAGTCTGATCCACCGGGCCCGCGCCGTTCACCGGACGCTGTTGGTTAATTCGGGCCCTGCGTGACGTCGGCCTTCAAGACCTGGTTGTGGTCTTGAAGGCCGACGTTGTCGTATGGGGTGGGTGCGGATGTCGATGCAGCCCAAGGGTTCTGGGGAGATCCCGGCGGAGACGGTGCGGGTGGCGCGGGCCGCTTTCCCGAAGGGAAGCCTGGCAATCCGGGGCCGGGACGAGCTGGGGCCGTTGTTCACGGACGAGGAGTTCGCGGACCTGTTCCGGCGCGGGGCAAGCCTGTCTGGTCACCGGGGCGGCTGTCGCTGGTGCTCGTGTTGCAGTTCGTCGGGGGCCTGACCGACCGTCAGGCGGCGGAATGGGAGCTCAGCGGCCCGGGGGCAGGCTGGGGCGCGTGCCGGCGCAGTGCAGCCGCCCCCGGGTCCTGGACTGGGGCCCGGGCGGGCACTGGGGGAGGGTGCGTCGTCGTGGGTTACTGGCGCGCCGCCACCGTCGCGAACGGACGGTCCGCGCGGTCCTGGCCCGGGTGGGAGGACAGGAACGGGCGGGCCGAGGCGAGCGGGCGCACGGAAGCGAACGGACGGGACTTCAGCGGGCGCTGGTTCATCGGGGCTCCTCGCAGAAGGATCGAAGTGCCGGACAGGGGTCTTCCTGTACTGGCCGAGGAGGGAGCAACTCCGGTTGGCGCCGCGACGACCACGGAGACTGGCATGCAGCCGCCCAAAGGCACCTTTTCAACCGCATGCTCGGCCAGCTCTACCATTGCCTCCAGTACGGCCGCTGCTTCGACGAAGCTGTGGCCTTTCCAGCACGAGCCCCGCCGTCTCGCAGGTGGTCTGAACGCGGAAACCTCAGCGGAGTCCGGCGGCGTGCCGAAGCTTCGCCCGGCCGTCAGGGCTGATCAGGTCCTCCGGCAGCATCGCCACCACACTCGCGTGCTCCGCGAACACAGCCTTGCACTGCTCACGCCCGGGATGATCGCTGTCGCTACCGAACCACCGCACTTCGGGATGTACGAAAGAGCCAGAAAGCAGCCGATCCGGCCCGTAAAGCGGCATACTGGTGCCTTCTGACGACGAAGTGACCAGGGGGCGCATCAGTGAAGTCTGCGGAGAAAACGGGTCGTCAGGGTGCGGGCGGCGGACGGGGCGCGCGGCATGCCGTCGTCGTGGGCGGGAGCCTCGCGGGGCTGCTCGCGGCGCACGTCCTTGCCGGGCATGCCGACCGGGTGACCGTCGTCGAGCGCGACCGGTTCCCGGACGGCGCAAGGCCGCGGCCCGGCGTACCGCAGGGCCGGCATCCGCATGTTCTGCTGGAGGGCGGGCAGGTGGCCCTGGAGTCGCTGCTGCCGGGCTTCCTGGCGGAGCTGCGGGCGGCGGGGGCACCGCGCCTGGGCATGCCGTCGGACATGGTGCAGAGGCAGAACGGGCGCTGGTTCCGGCGGCTGCCCGCGACGACGCACATCTACACCGGTTCCCGCGGGCAATTGGAGGAGCTGGTGCGGCGGCGCGTCCTTGCCGACCCGGTGATCAGCGTGATGGAGGGGACCGATGCCGTCGGGCTCCTCGGCGACGCCTCGCGCGTGCGGGGCGTGCTGCTGCGGGAGCGCTCCGGTGACGTCCGGGGGGAGCAGCAGGCCCTTGAGGCCGACCTGGTGATCGACGCCTCCGGCGGCGGTACGAAGGCCCAGCAGTGGCTGACAGCGATCGGGGCCGAGGCCGCGCACGAGGAGACCATCGACACAGGTCTCGCATACGCCTCCCGCGTCTACCGCGGCAGGAGCGGCGTCCTCGACGGCGACACCTGCGGCTACTACGTCTACCCGAGCCCCGCCCAGGTCCACGCCGGTGGCGCGCTGCCGCTGGAGGACGGCACCCATCTGGTCATCGTGTCGGGGCTGCGCGATGACGAACCGCCCACGGACGACGACGAGTTCGTGACGTACACCAAGAAGAGGCTGCCGCATCCGCTCCTGCACCAGTGGCTGGACGAGGCCGAACCGCTCTCGCCGGCGTTCGGCTACCGGCGGACCGCGAACATCCGCCGCCGCTACGACCTGCCCGGCCGCCGCCCGGCCGGCTTCCTTGCGACCGGCGACGCCCTGTGCAGGTTCAACCCGATCTACGGGCAGGGCATGGCCGTCGCCGCGATGAGCGCCCTCGCCCTGCGCGACGCGCTGGCCGATCCGCGCCGGATCCCCACGACGCGGCGCGTGCAGAGGGCACTCCTCGCGGCGTCCCGGCAGGCGTGGGACATCTCCGCCGGGGCGGACCGCACGATGCCGGGTGCGGTGGGCACTGCCGCAGCCGCCAAGCCGGCGGACCGCGTCGCCGACTGGTACCTGCGGCGCGTTCTGGAGCGCTACCCCGGCGACCCCGTGGTGGGGCCCGTCTTCCGCTCCGTACTGGCCCTCTGCGCACCCGTCACCGCCCTGTTCGCTCCGCCCGTGGCCCGGGCCGTCCTCTTCCGCCCGCCCGCGCCGGCACCCACCGAGCCGCCGACAACGCCGGAGGAGCCCCGGGCTTGAGCGAGGCCGGCAGCTGATGGCCTTGTCCGCGCCGGTCCACGTGCGTCGGCCTCGAAGCCGGCAAATCGGCGGCGATGCGCCTGACACCCACCAGGGGCCCGAACGAGTGACTTCCCGGCGGTGGGCACCCGGCTGTATGGCAAAACGGTCGATCGTAGGCATGCCTGGACGTACGCCCCGCTCGCCGCGGAAACCCAGGGTCTGTCCGGAGTCGCGATCAACATGCTCCGATTCGGACTCGGCCAGGTCGCGGCGCAGGAGGCCCCAGGGCGCCTGCCGCCGCGCACGCGTGGCGGACATGGCCGGACGGGTGAACGACCGGGCCGTGACGCACCCGACCACAGCGGAAGAGGGTAGACATCCAAGCACGGACTCCCGCGAGGAAAGGCTTACCGCCGTGCGCCGAGCACTGATCATCGTCGATGTGCAGAAGGACTTCTGCGAGGGCGGCAGCATCCCGGTGAAGGGCGGCGCCGACCGGGCCCGCGCCATCGCCGACCTGGTCCGGCGCTCGGCTGGCGATGGCTACGCGCACATCGTTGCCACCCGCGACCACCACATCGATCCGGGCGGGCACTTCTCCGACCACCCGGACTTCCAGAACTCCTTCCCCGTGCACTGTGTCGTCGGCAGCGAGGGCGGCGACTTCCACCCGGAGTTCGCGCCGACCGCCGCCTCCGGGGCCGTCGACGAGGTCTTCTACAAGGGTGCGCACTCCGCCTCGAAGAGCGGCTTCGAGGGCTCGGCCGCGGACGGCACGTCCCTGGCCGACTGGCTTCGCGCACGCGGCGTCGGCGACCTCGACGTCGTCGGCATCGCCACCGATCACTGTGTGAAGGCCACCGCGCTGGACGGCGCGAAGGCCGGCTTTGCCGTACGTGTCCTGCTCGACTACACCGCCGGCGTCGCCGCCGACACCACCGCCAACGCCATCAACGAACTGCGCCAGGCGGGCGTCGCACTGACCGGCGAACCCGTCGTCCGCGGCTGATCCCCTTCCGGGGCGGCCAGGCGTGGGCGCTCCCGCACCCGATGGCGCTCGGCGGCCCGCTCGCCCCGTGTCACCTTCGGCTGCCGTGCGGCAGGTTGGATGCCCACGCTGCGGCTGGGCCGGGCTGGCAGTGACGGTGTTCACCTTAAGTCACATGATCAGCAGAGGTAACCCGGGTTAGCACGGTGATGACGGTGGCGCCGAGGACAGTGCCAGGTCGCCCACGATGAGGGGCCGGGGGTCAGGCGAAGGACGCCCCGGCTGGAGAGTCGGTCTCTTCGGCATGTGCGAGGGCGGTGTCGAGAAGGTCGCGCAGGTGGGCGGAGGGCGAAGCGACGGCCGTGGCACGGAGGGCGCTGCTGCCGGCGGGCGGGGCCAATACGGCCAAGCCCGCCGCCGGGTTGTCGCCGAGGTGCACCGGTTCGCAAGGGGCTGTCATGTCTGGTCGTACGATGAGGAGTTGGCCGCAGGCGCGGTAGTGTCCCAGGACGGCGGGACCGTCCCAGGTGGGGGCGGGGCCGCCGTATGCGGTGTGCTGGTCGAGGAGGAGCCGGCCGGCGCGGCGGACGGTCAGGCGGGTGGTGAGGTGCCCGGGATGCTCCGCCGTACGGCCGCGCAGTAGCTCCTCTCGCAGCACCAGCCGGGCGGTGGAGGCGAGTTCGACGGTGTACGTCTGGTGCAGGGTGCTGCCGCGGGTGTTGATCAGCGGCTGGGGCAGTCAGTTCAAGGACGCGTCCTCGCCTGCCGTGAGCCGTACGTCGTAGGTGGCGGGGTCGGTCGTGGAGCCGCGCAGGGCGATGGTGACGGCGGACGTGGCCACGTCCAGGCGGGCCCGTGTGCCGGCTGTGATGCCGAGTGCGAGGCGGTCCCCTCCCAGCGGCGCGCTCATCGCGCCGAGCACGCTGACCCGTGCGCGTCCGTTGCGGCACCGCAGTCGCCTCAAGTGAAAGGGGCCGTCGCTGTGGAGCAACGGGAGCGTGGTCGTGCGGCCGTTGTGTTCCGCGCGGATCCGGGCTGTGGCGTGTACGCCGCTGGGGTGGACAGCGGATTCCTCGCTCGCCCCCGCCACGGCGCACTGCGGACTGTTATGCCTGGCGTCGTCGTGCTCGGCGGGTGCGGCCCTGTGGACGGGATGGGGCGTTTGTCGTGCTGGTCCTGACAGGGGCGCGGAGGCGGTGGTGCGGGTCATGCGGCTGTCCCGGTCCGCCAGGCACGCCAGGCGTGCGTTGACCCAGTCGGCGACGGGGCGGATCCCGTCGGGCTGAGTGAGGCTGGTGAAGACGACGGGCAGGTCTCCGCGCCGGCGTTGTGCGCCGGATGCCATGGTGCCCAGGTCGGCGCCGACGCATGGTGCCAGGTCGGTCTTGTTGACGATGAGGAGGTAGGCGGTGGTGATGCCGGGCCCGCCCGTGCGGGGGATGTTGTCACCGCTGGCCACGTCGATCACGAAGACCTGGGCGTCGACGAGGCCGCGGGAGAACGTGGCGGTGAGGTTGTCGCCGCCGGACTCGATGAGCACCAGGTCCAGCTCCTGAAGCGTCTCCTCCAACTGTTCCACCGCTTCGAGGCGGACCACTGTGAGGCGCCAGCTGGCAGGGAGCGTCATTCGAGCCGTGCGGTATTCCTGCTCTGCCCTGGTGGCTGAGAGGTTCGGGCCGGGGCCTGTCTATGGGCGCGGCTGCGGCCCGGTCAGGAGGGCTCTGATGGCGTTGCGGGCCGGAGGGAGGCCGATGTCGTCGAACCATGAGGTGATGAGGTGGGTGTGGCGCCAGCACAGGTCGTGGTCGACGAGAGCGTTCAAGTAGCGGTGCTGGGCGGGTGTGAGATGGGTTTCCTGGACGTGGCCGAAAGGGAATGCTGCGGCGAGCAGGGGTCCCCAGTCGTCGGCGATGGTGAGGTTGCTGCAGAACGGTACGGAGGCCAGGGCGGCCGGCAGGAGTTCCTCGAAGTCGCTGGTGCGGTCGATGGCCGTGGCCAGAAGGGCGTGTCGCAGGCGGCCTTCGATGTGCGGAAGTGGGTGTACGGCCCAGGGGTCGGCCGCGGTGGGTTCGAGAAACCAGGAGTCGACGGTCGCCGGATCGAGCAGCGCCTCGAGGACTATTCGCGTCGCCTCGGCGTTCCCGTTGCAGCCTGGTGACAGCGCCGCGCACGCACGGATGGCGGGGTCAGGGTCGGCGAGCCAACGAGTGCTGTCCTCTCCCCAGGCGCCGATGGTCAAGACCGCGCCAGCGCGTTCACGCCGAACGGAACTCTCGGAGATCAGCCCCCGCAGTACCTGGGTGGTTTCCGGGATCCGGTCGGCCAGGCCGGGAGACTGGAGGAGCGCGGTGGTGGCGCCAAGGGCGGCCTCCCGGACCGCGGGGTCGGTGGCCCGGAGATGTGGGAGGACGGCGTCGCAGATCAGGCCGCGGACAGCGCGGACCGCATCGGTGTCCCGCGGATCGTTGCCGTCGTCCTCGCCGGTCGTCTCGCCGTAGGCGGCCGAATCCGCGATCATGCCCAGCCATTCCAGCAACGCCGCGCGCAGTGGCCGAGGCCGCTCATCCCAGACGGAGTAGTTGTCGTGGATGGTCATGGTGCGGGAATCGGTCAACACCGCTGCCACGTACAGCGCGGCCGGCGCCGTCGCACTGTACAAGGACTCCTGGTGCAGTACGGACATGTCCAGCATGCCCAGCGCTCCCGCTTGAACCTCCGGGTCCTCGTCCAGGAGCTGGACCAGGCGAATTGGAGTGTCCTGCGCTGGGCCGTAGGCGTGCTCCAGCACGGCCCAGTCGGTGTGTTCGAGCACGGAGCGGGGGTCAGGCAGTGGGCCACGCTCGGCCCCACCGGAAAACGGGTGCTCATCCTGGGTCGTCACACGGAAAGCATCACACCTGCCACTGACAAGGCCCCGTGGTCGGAGCTCGGGAGCGCATCAGTGCCACTGTCGCCGGCGATGCGGGCAGTGTGTGGTGTGCTCAGGTCGCCCGCTTTCCAAGGGGACGGCACGAGAGCTGCCGGTGCTGTCAGGGGGAGGGGCTACGGTACGTCGTCGTGGACACTGACGATCTTGACTATCGGGTCCGGACGCAGTCCGGCTGTATCCCGCCGCATCTGGTCTCCCGGCTTCTCGAACTCGGCCATGCCGAGGAGGTGGAGTTCTGGGCCGGTCGTGGGGAGTGGTTCTGCGCCCAGGAGTGGGCGCGGCTGCTGGCCTGTCAGGGCCGCGAGGAGCAGGCGCTGGAGGTGCTCGCCCCGTATGCCGCCACGGGATGGCGGACGGCTGTCAGCGCCACGGCGGAACTGTTGGAGAGCTGGGGGCGAGCCGACGAGGCTATCGCGCTGTCCCGATCACGTATGGAGGCCGGGCACCCGCTGGCACTGGAGTTCTATGCGCGGATGATCGCCCGGCACGGCCGGGGCGACGAGGCATTCGGCCTGCTGCGGCCCCACGTTCAGGACTGGCTCATCGCCGCTGCCCTGACCGACGTCTCGGACAGCGCCGGCCGGGACGACGAAGCGGCCGCGCTCCAGGACCAGCCCTACCTGTGACCGGCGGAAAAGGCTGGCGACAGGCCTGATGACCGGGTAGGAAGGGCGCCATGAGCACCTCCGCGCGCCTGCCTGCCTCCCGGAACCCCGCCGACCGGCGGGTCTTCGTCCGCACCACGCTCGACCTGGGCGATGTACTGCTGCACCCGTGGGGCCGGGAGGCCGCCGAGCCGGAGACGATGCTGGACGGCTTGATCGCCGCCGCGGCGGACCCGCTGATCGCCCTCTGGAACCCTCTCGCGACAGCCGACCGCAGCGACGCCTTGGTATGGCTGGAGTCTCGCGACGGAGGCTGGGACCGTGGTGCCAGCGCCTCCTTCGCCGTGCTGACCGCTACCGACGGCGCTTTGCTGGGCAGCGTCACCCTGCGCTGGGTCGACCGTGCGGATGGCCTGGCGATGATCGGCTACTGGACGTTGCCGGCTGCCCGCGGACGGGGTGTGGCCACACGGGCAACGAGGGCGGTCACCAGCTGGGCCTTCCGGATGGCCGATGCCCGCCGGATCGAGATCGCCCACGCAGTCGGTAACGAGGCCTCCTGCCGGGTGGCCCACCGTTGCGGCTACCTCCCCGAAGGCACCCTGCGCGACTCACACCGCTTCGGCGATGGGGCATACCACGACGAGCACCTGCACGCCCGCCTGGCCACCGACCCGGACCCGACCAACCCCACGGGGGAGCCGACGGTGTACGGCAACCCGACCACCGGACAGGCAAGCGACACGTCACGGTAGCTGGGCGAAGTCCTCGCCGCAGAACAACTGCCGGCCTGCTTGTTACTGACCCACGCTCCTAGTGGCTCGTCACGCAGCCTTGGCCGGGTAATCGGTCCAGGAACGGATCGGGGAGTCGGGTGCGAAGTTCCTCTTCGGTTCGGCACGGGCATTGCGCCAGCGGACGTAGGCGCCGATTGCCGCGTTCTGCTCATCGTGGCTGCGGTGGTCGGTGCCGTTGAGGGCGAAGTAGCGCAGCGAACTCGGCCTCGATCCAGTTCAGCCAGGAGCCGTAGGTCGGCAGGAACACCAGCTCGACTTCGTTCGCGGCGGCCCAGGCACGGACATTGGCGTGCTTGTGCGGGGAGAAGTTGTCCAGCACCACATACAGCTTCTCACCGGGCCAGCGCCTGCGCAGGGCCTTGAGCAGGTCGAGGAACTCGCGCCAGCGTTTGCGCCGTCGGATGCGGTAGTACAGCTTGCCGGTGGCCAGATCGAGGGCGGCGAGCATGTGCATCACACCGTCGTGGCGGTTGTAGGTGGCCCGCAGCCGCTTCGGACGCCTCACCGGCCCCCATGCCTTGCCCTTGCGGGGCATCAGGTTCAGCGGCCCGAACTCGTCGACGCATATCACCCGCCCGTCGGCTGGCGGGGTGTCGTACAGCGCCAGGATGCGGTGCATCTTGGCGATGAACTGCGGGTCGGTGGACGCCTTCCACGTGGTGGTGGTCTTCCAGGAGACCTTGCCGGCGCGCAGGATCCGACGCAGAGTCTCCCGGCTGATGACCGCCACCACCTTGTGCTTGGCCAGGTGCTCGGCGAGCTTGCTCAGGCTCCAGGTGGAGAACGCTGTGACCTTCCAGTCGGCGGGGGACGTCCGGGCGATCAGGCAGATGTGCTCGCGCACCTCGTCACTGATCGTCTTGGGGCGTCCCCCGCTCCATTTTGGGTCCAGCGCGTCGAACCCCCGCTCGTTGAAGGCGTGGATGACATCGCGGACGTAGTCCTCACCGACCTGCATCAGCGAGGTGATGTCCCTGACCGTCTGGCCCTGGGCGGACATCAGCACCACGATCGCCCGCCGCAGCCTCACCGGGTCCTTCGCGGTCCGGCTGATCCGCTGCAGCCGGCGGCCCTCTTCCATGCTGACCGGCCGGACGAACACACTCGGTCGACGCCCCACGACCACCTCCAAGATCAAGTCCTGAAGACAGTTTGCTGGTCGGCGAGAGCAAGGTCGATTACCCGGCCAAGGATGCGTGACGAGCCACTAGGGCGCGTATCGAGTCGTGATCAAGGAGTGGTTCGAGTGAGGTCCTTGATCCAGATCATTGAGGCTCGAAGGTGGAGGCCGGCGAGGTAGCTGGCAGGGGTTTTGTCGTAGTGAGTGGCGATGCCTCGCCACGCCTTCAGCTTGTTGATCAGTCGCTCGACGGTGTTCCGCTCCTTGTAGAGGTCGGCGTCGTGGCTGACAGGCCTACCGCCCTTGCTGCCCTTCTTCTTGCGGTTGGCGGCCTGGTCCTTCTTCTCCGGGATGACGGCCTTGATGCGGCGTTTTCGCAGGTAGGCACGGTTTCCGCGGGACGAGTAGGCCTTGTCCCCGGCGACCGCGTCGGGCCGAGTGCGCGGACGCCCGACGGGCCCCCGGATCCGTATCTTCTTGAGCACGGGGATGAACTGTGGGCTGTCTGCGGCCTGTCCTGCGGTCAGGATCAACGCCAGCGGGCGGCATTTACGGTCGCCAGCGACATGGATCTTGCTGGTCTGCCCGCCCCTGGAGCGTCCGAGCAGGGCGGCTTTCAGTCGGAGTTTGCGTCGGCGCCGGATGCGTCGCCGTTCGTCCCGCTCAGGGCTGTTTCCGACTTCCTGTCCGTCTTGCCCTTCCGTGTCGCCCCCTTTTGTCGGGCCTTCTCCTCCTCGGCGGCGGCCTTCTCCAAGGCGGTGAGCATGTCCTGGTCGAGGTGCATCCCGGCGGCGTTGTGGTGGGCCCGGGCGGTGGTGGAGTCCACGCTGACCAGGGACAAGTCCACCTCGCCGCGCTTCGCGGCTTCCGCGATCAGGCCCTCCAGCAGGGCCTCGAAGACGCCGGCGTCTCTCCACTGCCGGAAGCGGTTGTGGACGGTCGGCCAGGCGCCGAACTCCTTCGGCATCTCCCGCCACTGCCCGCCCGTCCGGAACCGCCAGATCACGCCCGCGAACTGCTGCCGCAGCCGCTCGGGGTACGGACCGTACCTACCGATCGGCAAGTACGGCTCGATGAACTCCCATTCGTCATCTGTAAGTTGCACGCGCGTCATGCAAGACGATCTACCGGACCAGGCCCGACTGCGAGGGCGAATCCCGCAAATTGATCACGACTCGATACGCGCCCTAGTGTCCTGAGTCTTTGATTCGGTTCAGATATCCGGCGAGGCGTTCGAAGATCTCGTCAGCGGTCTTCGTCCAGACGAAGGGCCTTGGGTCGTTGTTCCAGTCGGCGATCCAGGCCCGGATGTCTTTCTCCAGGGCTTGGACGTTCCTGTGGACGCCGCGCCGTATCTGCTTGTCCGTCAGCAGTGCGAACCAGCGCTCGACTTGGTTGAGCCAGGACGAGCTGGTCGGAGACCTCCTTGTCCAGCTTGGCCAGGAACTTCTTGAACTCCACCGCGCGGTGCCGGCGGTGCAGCGAGCTGATGACCTCGCCGGTGGCCGCGTTCAGGGCGGCGAACAGGGTCGTCACGCCGCCGCGCAGGTAGTCGTGGGTGCGGCGCTCGGGCATGCCTGGCATCATCGGCAGCACCGGTGCCGAGCGGTCCAGTGCCTGGATCTGTGACTTCTCGTCCACACAGAGGACGATGGCCCGCTCGGGCGGGTCCAGGTACAGGCCGACGACGTCGCGGACCTTCTCGATGAACTGCGGGTCCTTGGAGAGCTTGAAGGTGTCCACCAGATGCGGTTTGAGGCCGAAGGTCCGCCAGATCCGCGAGATGGTGGACTGGCTCAGGCCGCTGGCCGCGGCCATTTCCCGTGTCGACCAGTGCGTGGCGTTCTTCGGCGTGGTCTCCAGGGTCCGCACGACCACCTCCTCGACCTTCTCGTCGCTCACCGTGCGGGGCGGGCCGGGCCGCGGCTCGTCGGACAGGCCCTGGAGCCGGTCGGCCGCGAACCGCTTGCGCCACTTGGCCACCGTGACCGGGTGGACCCCAAGCTCCGCTCCCACCGCGGTGTTCGAACCGCCGTCAGCGCACACGAGCACGATCCGGCACCGCAACGCCAGAGCCTGCGAGGACGTTGCCCGCCGCGACCAGCGCAGCAACGTCTCTCGCTCCTAAAGATCTTGCTCCGGCCGCCTGACTCACCCCGGATTGCCGGTAAATATCAATCGCCATGAACCGGTGCAAGCCGGGCGCGATTCCAAGATCTTCAGGACGCTCATAGGCCGCCCCGCCACCTGGACAAGATCCCCGTGCACGGCCGAACGACGTTCAGCAGTGACCATAAGGGGGTTGTCCATGGGTAAGCGCACGGCGAGGAAGGGCGCGCGTCCCGCGCCGTTGTCCGCCGGCCGAGTGCGGGCGGGCTGGCCTGGCCCTGCAGGCACACGCATCCGACTCGCACGAGTACGGGACACGGACGCGGCCGACACGCTGCTGGACATGGCCGGGGTTCGGCTCATGCCCGCGTTGCGGTCCGCCATCGAGACCGGTACCTCCGCCTCAGTTCTGCTGGCCGGTCTGGGCGGCACCACGAAGACTTTCTTCGAAACCGCTGTCCTCGCGTTCATCACGCAGCCCATGCCCGAGTCGATGTCCGGCATCAGCCTGCCGCTGGTCGCGGTCGCTCAGGACGAGAAGGTGGTGGGCGTGCTGGCTGTCACCGCGCCCGGAACCATCATCGAAAAGGCGCTGGAGCACGGCTACGAGCCGCATAGGGCCCTGACCATGGGCGTGGCTGTCGCCAAGGTCCACGGCCTGGCGGTCGCCGAGACGGCCCGCGGCCAAGGTCTCGCCGCCGCCCTACTCAATCGGTCCTGGCAGGTATACGAGCAGCTCGGCTTCCTTGTGCTGTACGGCTCGTACGACACCGAACGCGACCTCGGCGCCTTCTACTCCCGGTGCGGGTACACCGTCCTTGACCCCGGACAGGGATTCTCTCTCGCCCCCATCGACATCCCCTTCGGTATCCACGCCGGCCCCAACGAGTGCGTGTTCACCCGCTGGCGCCGCCGCCGCTGACCCTCGTCTACGGCCTCCGCTCAGCGTCGCCACGAGCGCGGTTCCAGCAGCTTCCGCCCCTGGCGAAGGCCTCGGTACGCCGACTGGGGCCTGTACAGCACCAACCGCCGCGGGCGGGCGCCAAACAAGGCACCCACCCCGTTCGCATCGGGTGCCCCGGATATGCACCGGGGTAGATCAGCCACCAAGGGCATGGCACCCGACTGGCGCTGCCCCAGGCGCACCGGTTTCATTCCTGGCATCTGCCGAATCCCCGGCTCAGGGGTGACCGTGAGGCCGTGGACCCCCGGGCAACCACAGGCCGCGGCTCAGGGGGCGCGCCAGGACCGCAGGCGGTCGGCGATGTCGTAAACGTCCAGGCGCAGCGCGCGGATGTCGTTGATCAGATCCCGCCACGGCTCGTACGCCGCTTCCACGGTCTGACCGGATGCCCTGATGTAGGCGATGGCGACGCCGTAGCCGAAGAACTCATTGCGGGCGGGCAGCGGGCGCAGCAGCACGATCTCCTCGAGCAGCACGGCAGCCCGCCAGTAGGCGTCGGGGTTGTAGCCCAGCTGCGGCGTATTGACCCGGTGCCGGGCCGCTGCTGCGGCCAGGACGGAGAAGTCGTTGACCGTGAGCTCTTTGCCGAGCAGCTCTTCCTGGCGGTCCAGGAGCCACCGGTGGTCGATCAGCAGTTCCACAGGTCAGGCCGCCCGCCGCGTGTTCTGCGGAAGCCCGCCGAAGTCGCGGTCGAACGCCTCGGCGACCCCGGGCTCCGCGATGGCACGCCGGAAAGCGGCCGTGGCCGAGTCCAGCAGCTTGGCATGCTCCTCCTTCTCGGCGAGCTCGGCGAGGTAGTCGCGCATGGTCAGCCCGCGCTCTGCGGCCAGGGCCTTGAATCGGTCCCGGGTCGCCGTGTCGATCTTGACGCTTGTATCCTCCATGCCTTGAGTATGCCCAACGGCATACCGAAGGGAATACCTTTTCTCGAAATGAGACTGAGCGCTTCACCTGGCCCGTGAGCGTTGTAGTTGGCCCGTCTGAGCGCTGCTGTTGGCCCGCAGGGTAGTGGTCGGCTCTCTCACCTGTGGGAATTCACGGAAATCAGGCTGGGCGGCAGCCCGCGGATCGGGCACAGTGGTCACCTGGCGCCGCCTGCGATATCGGCCGCTCACCCTGCCGTCGCAAGGCCGCGTGGACCCGTGGAGCCCCATACGTTCCGCGGAACTTCTCGTGGCGGTGATCTTCTCGGTCAGCTCCAAGTCGCGCACCCCGCGGGGACCAGGCCCGCCAGTGCGGCGGACTGGCGGCAGTGTCGAGCCAGCCCGCCGCGCCAGCCTCAGCGTGATGCGGGTGCAGACCGTGGCGGTATCCGGAACGATGGCCGCGGTCGGCGGCCTATTCCTCACGGCGAGTCCATCCGGCCGTGACACAGCTCGACTACAAGCAGGAATGGCCGCCACACGCGGTGCTGCCCCGAGTACATTGCCGTCCAGGGTCGGCCCGGCCCCGAGGCGGTGTGGCAGCCGCCGGCCGCTGCGGACCTCGGCGATGGACGACATCCGTGCTGGGCTGCCGTAGGACAGGTGCGTTGCCCAGTTCCGTCTGGGCCGCTGACCCGGGCCCACGCGTCATGACGGCTCGTTTTGGCGCGTACCCCGCACGGTTCTGGAAAGGTCCCATCAGCACATCTCAACGTCAGCCTTAGCCTGAACAGGGGTATATGCATGAATCTGAAGATCCTCCTCGACAGCGTGACCTGCCACGACACCAGGTAGCCTTCGGGAACCGACGAGCTCTTCATCACGGGCGGCGTGATCGCCACGGGAGGTATCGCAGGCTCCGCATCACACCCCGTCCTCACCACGCCCAGCGATATCGATGCCGATCAGATGCGCGCGTTCTCCGAAGAGGAGCACGGCATGTTCGACGGAGAGGTCCAGAAGGATGGCCGGCTGCTCATCGCCCTGACCGCCTGGAACAGCGACATCGCCGGGGACTGGGGCACGCTTTACGCGCCAGCGAAGAAGGGGCTCGCCGCCGGGCTCGCCTCGTACACTCTCAGTCCCGGCGCCAGCGCCAAACCGGTCGTCGACGTAGTCACCACAGCTATGGGAAAAGTCGTCAGCAGGCTTGACAAGGAGCACCTACTCGGAACCCTGACAGAAGAAATCCCCATTCGTGACCTGCAGGACGGCGACTCCCGACTGTGGCGGCTCAAGCAGCGTGACGACTGGGGCTCCAGCTGGGACTACATGGTCATTTACTCGGTCCACCTCCTGGAGTCGTAAAGAGACGAGGCGGTCGGTCGCCCTGCGGTGTCCGTCTGGTGATCCGGCCGGGTGTGGTCACGCTGCTGGAAAGGGTCGCCAGCGGGGCGGAGGCCGAGAACTGGACGAGATCGGACGCTTTCATCAACGACACCAGAGCCTCCCGGCATTGCGCGGTTGGATTCGCATCCCCGAGCTACCGAGAGGCCCTGCCTTCATACGCGTACAACGGGAAGATCACCCCGGCGGGAAACCTGTTCGACCCGCACGTTCCATGATCGGCTGAGATACGGCTTTTGATGCCAACCCGGCCGGGGGTGTCCGGCCATTGGCAGCTGCGCGCACCAACGGGGTTGGGCAGCAGGCCACAGGGGAAGTCTCCGTCCGCCGGACCGTCGACTGAGGTGGAGCCTCTAGGACGTAAGCAATCGCTGTCCGAGTTCAGGGGAAACCCCAGGGGTGGAGTTGAGGCATGGTGGAACGACGCATGTCGGTTGCGACGCACTGGGGCAGTTTTGTCGCGGTGGTCGATTCCGGTCGGTTGGTGCGGATCGAGCCGAGGGGCGATGACCCCACGCCGTCTCCCATCGGCCCGGGAATGGTGACAGCCGCCGACGACAGCGCTCGCGTGTTGCGCCCTGCGGTGCGCAAGGGCTGGCTGAACGGCCTGCCGCGCGCCCACGACACGGCCAGAGGCGCGGACGCCTTCGTGGAGGTGAGCTGGGACGACGCGATCACGCTGGTGAGCGATGAACTCCGGCGAGTTCGTTCACGGCACGGAGATAGCGCGGTGTTCGGCGGATCCTATGGCTGGGCCAGTGCGGGCGCGTTCCACAACGCGCAGAATCAACTCCACCGCTTCCTGGCGTTGGGTGGAGGATACACCGACTCTCGTAACACATACAGCACCGCTGCGTTGGAGGTCATCCTCCCTCATGTGATCGGCGGGCATCCGTGGAGCTACCAGTCCCGGATGCCGATGTGGGACGAGATTGCCGAGAGCTGTGAGCTTGTGGTGGCGTTTGGAGGGCTGGCCCTCAAGAACAGCCAGATCAACCCTGGTGGGCTGGCCAGGCACCAGACGCAGGACCTGCAGCGCCAGTGCCGTGAGGCCGGGGCACGGTTCGTGAACATCAGCCCCATCCGCAGCGACATGGCCGGCTTCCTGGATGCCGAGTGGCTGCCCGTCATCCCCAATACCGACACCGCCGCGATGCTCGGCATCGCCCACACGATGCTGGTCAACGGCTGGCACGATGAGGACTTCCTTCGCCGGTGCTGCGTCGGCTTCGACCGCTTCGCCTCCTACCTGACTGGCGCGCACGACGGCATCCGGAAAGACGCTGCCTGGGCAGCGGAGATCACGGGCATCAGCCGCGATGCGATCACCGACCTCGCTCGCCGCCTCACCACCCAGCGTTCTCTCATCATGGTCAACTACGCGGTGCAGCGGGCAGACCACGGCGAACAACCGATCTGGATGTCTGTCGTGCTGGCCGCCATGGCGGGCTCGATGGGCCGGCCTGGCTGCGGCTGGGGCGCAGGTTACGCGACGATGGACGCGACCGGTGTTGCCAGAGGCCGCCCTTTCGTGGCGACGGTACCGGAGGTTTCCAACCCCGTTCCGGATTTCATCCCTGTGGCAAGGATCGCCGACACCCTGCTGCATCCGGGTGAGACCATCGACTACGACGGCCGGCGCCTCACGTTGCCCGAGCTTCGCCTGATCTACTGGTGTGGAGGGAACCCGTTCCACCACCACCAAGACCTGCACCGGTTGACCCGAGCCTGGCAGACCCCTGACACGGTGGTGGTTCACGAAGCCTGGTGGAACACCACGGCCAAGTTCGCGGACATCGTCCTGCCCGTCGCCACCAGCTTGGAACGCGACGACTTCGCCGCCGGGTTTTCAGACCCCCACCTCGTCGCGATGCCGAAGGTCCGCGAGCCGGCGGGCGAGTCGCGCACCGACCACCAGATCTTCACCGCCTTGGCCTCCCGGCTCGGATACGAGCAGGAGTTCACCCAGTCACGCTCCGAGATCGAATGGGTTCGACACCTTTACGAGCAGACGAGGGCCAAACTCAGCGACGATGCCGCCTTGCCGAGCTTCGACGACTTCTGGCGAAGCTCCACCGCTGAGCTGCCGGCGTTGACCGGACCGTTTCCCGGCAGCTTCGAGGCGCTCCGCTCAGATCCGCAGCGTTTCCCCCTGCCGACACCGTCGGGCCGGATCGAGATCTTCTCCGAGGAGATCGACTCGTTCGGCTACGACGACTGCGCCGGGCACCCGACGTGGTTTGAACCAGTGGAGTGGCTTCGTGCCGACCTGTCGGACCGATTCCCGTTGCATTTGATCTCGAATCAGCCCGCCTCACGGCTGCACAGCCAGTACGACAACGGTGACCACAGCCTCAGTTCGAAGATCCGTCGCCGTGAGCCCGTGACGATCAATCCGTTGGACGCCGCGTCACGCGGCATCGAAAGCGGCATGATAGTACGCGTCTACAACGACCGAGGAAGCTGTCTCGCGGGTGCAGTCCTATCCGACGATGTCATGCCGGGCGTCGTGCAACTGTCCACGGGAGCGTGGTGGGATCCGGTCCAGCCGGGCTTGAGCGGAACGTTGGACCGCCACGGAAATCCGAACGTTCTCACAGGGGATCGGCCGTGCTCGCGCCTGTCCCAAGGGCCGAGTGCTCTCAGTGCGCTGGTCGACGTCGAGTGCTACGGCGGCCCTCTTCCCGATATGCTCGCTTATGCACCACCAAATCTCGAACAATGACACGAAAGCTTCCTGTCGCTTCGGGCAAGTTTCCGTGTGTACCACCGTCAAGCGTGGAGCAGGTTGCTCTGGCCGCCGAGAGACTCTCCACTTACCCGCTTTGCGTCTGAGTAATGACATGAATACTGTGCGCAGTCGTGACTGCACTTCAAGACCTCAAGTACGCCCAGTGGTTCAGGGGCGCCGATGTCGACGGCGACGGGTTCATCACCCAGCGGGACGTCCGAATGATGAGCGAGCGTTACATCGCCGTCCGCGGTGCCGCGCTGGACTCCGCGACCGCCCGCCTGCTCACCGAGGGGATGGACGGGTTCTGGGCGAACGTGATCGCCCCGATGGATCAGGATGGTGACGGGAAGGTCGATCTGCGGGAGATGACCGAAGGGTTCAGGCGGGTCCTGACCGACCCCGCCCTCTACCCGGAACAGATCGAGCCGGTGACCAACTGCTTCTTCGACCTCGTCGACCTCAACGGAGACGGCAAGATCGACCAGGCGGAGTTCCAGCAGATGTTCGACTCGGTCGCCGGCGTTCCCGGCGAGGACTGCGCCGCGGTCTTCGCCGCTTTGGACCAGGACGGCTCCGGTGGGCTGGACCGCGCCGAATTCCACCAGGCGGTCACAGAGTTCTTCTACGGCAACGACCCGGACGCTGCTGCCAACCACCTGTTCGGCAGACTCGCCGGCTGACGGCCCCGGATTCGGCCCAGGTACGCACGCCCACACCACTGCTGGTCTGGGCGTGCGGCGTTCACGCCAGCGTGTCCAGATCTCATCCTGCTGAGCTGGCGAAAACCCGTAGTCACGCACCTGTGCCTCCACGACTACATGATCATCCGTGGGTGGTGCGTTGATCACCTGAGGGTGCCATCGTTTGACGACAGGCGGCCGACGCGTCCAATGAATCCGTGCAATCCAGGGGTTCGCGGCAGCTCGAATCCAATCAGATCCGATGGTGATTGCTGACAGGGTTTGGTGACAGATAGGGTCCGATCTTCCGCACGGAAGGGCCCTCGGTGGCGAACCTGGTCTACAAGCGGGTCTCGACCGACCAGCAGTCGACCGACCGTCAGAACCTCGTCCTGGACGAGGCCGGGATCGAGGACCCGGTGGTTGGCTGCGTAGGTTTCAAGCGGGTTCTGGCACAGATCTTGGGGAGCCGTCGTGGAGGGTGACGGCGTCGTTCGATTGAGAGGGGTTACTGACTTCGGCGTCTTGAGGTCTCTTTGTCGGACCTGGTGACGGAGCCCACGGTGGCTGGTACGCCGGAGGTATGCGGTATCCAGACGGGGGCGGGCTGACCGCCGGGCAGCGCAAGCGCCGTGAAGAGGTACGGATACGGGCTGCTGACCTCTATGAGGAAGGCGTGGAAGTCCCGTGCATCGCCCGGGAGTTACGGGTGAGCGAGAAGTCGGTCTACCAGTGGCGCCGCGCCTGGGAGTCGGGCGGTCGGGAAGCACTGCGCTCCAAGGGGCCTTCGGGCTACGACTGCCGGCTCGGCCCGCACCTGCAGGCCAAACTCGCCGCCTGGCTGGAGGAGGGGCCGGCCGCGCACGGCTGGACGGACGACCAGGTGTGGACCGCCGCACGGGTACGCACGCTGATCGGGCGGAAGTTCCACATCTCCTACAGCGTCTCCGGAGTGACCCGGCTGCTGCACCGGATGGGCTACAGCGTGCAGATGCCCGCCCGGCCTGCGACCGAACGCGACGAGGACGCGGTCACCGCATGGCGGGAGGCGACCTGGCAGGAGGTAAAAGCCTCCGGGCGGCGACCGGCGCGTTCATCTGCCTCGAGGACGAAGCAGGCGTGACCGGCCGGCCGCCCAAGGGCCGCACCTGGGGTCGGCGCGGGATCACCCCGACAGTGCGCGTTTCCGGCCGCAGCCGTGGCCGCCTGTCGGTGGCCGGACTGCTGTGCTTCAGGCCGGGCCTGCCCGCCCGCCTGTGCTACCGGCTGCGCCGGCACACCGGCCGTAAAGGCGAGCGTCGCTCGCTGAGCGAGACGGACTGCATCCGCCTGCCCGACGGCGCCCACCAACTGCTCAAGGCCCCGCTCATCGTGGTGTGGGACCGGTTGAGCACCCACACCTCCAAGACGATGCAGGCGCTCGTGGCCGAGCGGGAATGGCTGACGGTCATCCTGCTGCCCGGATACGCACCCGACCTCAACCCGGTCGAGGGCCTCTGGGCGCACATCAAGCGGAGCCTTGCCAACCTGGCCGCCCGCACCCTCAGCGAGCTGGAGACCCTGCTCCGCAGACGGCTCAAGGCACTGCAGTACCGGCACACCATCCTCGACGGATTCCTCGCCGGAACCGGCCTCGCTCGCGACAGACCGAACTGACCCGAATATGCCGAAGTCAGGTAACGGGCAGTCCGCAGAATGCCCGACGCGCCGGAAGCTTACGGGGCCATGATCACTCGCCCCGAAGCAGCTCCACCGACCTCGCTATCCGCTGCTGCGTCATGACCGACGCAAGGCCCGATCACTGCGCAGCGGTATGAAGTCCCAGTACAGCCTCTGCTCCTCGTCCACTACCGGCGTGTAGCGGTTGAGGGGCCGAGAGGTCTCGAGAGACGTGGCGATCGCCTCCATGAGCACCGGCAGGGACGTCCACATCTCGTGCGATACGCGCATGATGCCTTCCACGGCCTCGGCTTCGTGGACGCGCCCCCGGTCGATCTCGGGACGGTGGTCCAGTACGAGGGGATCCCCGCCGACGTCCCGCGCGATGGGGATCAACTGCGGGTGTCCGTACAGGACGTGGCTAGCCCCGATCTTCATGAAGTCGTAGTCCACCTCCTCTCCTTTCTCATCCGCCGTGCACTGGTCGTAGAAGCCGGTGAGAAGTTGCCACGCAGCCGCTATCTCGCGTGCACTCATCGGTCTGTAGAACGCCGGCAGCAGCGAGAATTGCTGGTCGAGGAGACCGTCGTGCCGCAGCAGCGACATCACCAAGGGCCTCAGCAGTGGCCGGCCGATGACGCGTTCGACGGCGGCGATGTCCGCCGGATCCGCGGGCGGCGCCAGCGCGGCGTAGGTCGCCGGCGCGTGCTCGGCCAGCCAGTTCTCGATTCGCGTCCACGACTCACTGATCGGTGCGGTCATGGCACGGCATCCTGCCACCTGGTGCTGACAACCTCCTGGGAACAGCCAGACGGTGGCCGTGACCCCAATACATCCGGCTGGGGCCGCCTCTGGGTCGTGCGAGGGGACTCCACGATGACAGGCGACGACACCCGCCGACCGCTAACCCGCAGGCCAGAGGGGCGGCGGCTGGAGTGCGTGCAGGTCAGGCAGATGCCGCGTCGCTTCTTCGGCTAATGATCGCGCTCGATGGAGCACAGCACCTCACGTCCGCCCGTCCTCCAGCCACGGCGCCACTGGTAGACCGACTTCTCACTCACCCGTAACTCCCGGGCGATGCACGGAACTTCCAGCCCGGACGGACCGCGTCACCGGTCCCGACACAGATCCAGACCCCAAGACGCCGAAGTCAGTAAGAGACGTAAAACGCCGGTTCCTCGCGTACTCCTCTCCATCATGCTCGCCGGACCCGCCCCATCTGGCAGTACTGGACACGTCCCGGCTTTGTCAGGGCCGCTCTCACCCTCACCGGCATCACCCGGATCAGGCTGCCCTCAGCTTCAACCCAACTGCTGCGAAAGCGGGTTGGTGCAGGTCTTCCACCTCCACTCGAACCAACACGCCTCACGGCGCAACCAAGATCTGTGCCAGAACCCGTAACTCACCAACAAAGCCAGACCTGCCAAGTCCTGGGTCGGCAGCCCCTCGAAGTAGTGCAGCACGATGGCCGAGCGTTGCATGTTCGGCAGGTCCCGCAGGGCCGACAGAAGCGTGACGTGTTGGACCACGGATTCACTGGAATCGTCGAAGGTCAGGTTCTGTTCGGAGAGGGCTGCGGTCAACGGGGTGGTGCGGGCATGCCAGCGGTGGCTCGCCCTGGCATTGCGGCGCGCAGCCGTGCTGACAGGCGAGCGGGTTATCGATGGTGCCCCAGCGGCGCCAGGCGTCGACGAGCGCATCCTGTACGGCGTCCATAGCTGCGCCGTGGCTGCCGTCCTCAATCGAAGAGGCCAGCGATAAATACTGTGGCCGAGTCCAGGCCGAAGCAGATGAAGGATCACTGCACATCGGTGCTTAGTGGTCGGTTTCGGAAGTCCTTCGGGGGTTGACTTCAACGTTGGCTTCATGCCTGTCTCGGGCAACTGCCGGGGCTGGTGGCTCTGCTGGACGCGGCCACCTGGCGATCTGAGGCGACTCCGAAACCTGCCTGCCAGACTCCTCAGCTGTGGGCTGCTGGTATCCGTGGGTTCGGGTCAGTGTTGCGGCGTCGTCCGGCTGCGGTAGGACTGCGCGGCGACGAGGAGGCCGATTCCCCAGACCAGGAACTGGGGGATGCCGTAGGCGACGATCCACCGGCTGAAGATGCCCGGCTCGTTCCACTGCAGGACGGTCAGCACGGCGGCCCAGGCGGTGTACAGCAGCAGGAACGCCGCGACCGTGAAGGCGGTGGCGGCCAGCGACCGTGGTGGGACCCGGCGTCCCGCCACGACCGGCACCCACTTCGGGAACACCAGGCCCCACGGCCGGACCAGGCTCAGTGCCAGCACGCCGGCCATCGCGGCCATCCCGCTCAGCACGAACAGGTAGGGACCGCCGCCGACGGCGTACCAGTCGCGGAACTTGTCCTCGTCGGCCCACAGAGGGATGCCGAGCGCCCACACCGCGTGCAGCGGGATGAAGCCGACGGTTGCGGAGATCGCAGACGCGTAGGCGGCCCTGACGGCCCGCCGCGACGGCAGCGGAATATCGGTTACTGCGGGGCTGCGAAGAACGTCAACCTTGGACATGAACGGACCTCTCGGAATGGGGCAACGAAGAACGCGCTCACGTCGCACTGTTCCAGAGGCACGCCGACCACCACATCCGCGATCAGGTCGACGACCACTCATGCCTGAGAGTGACCCTGGCGTCGGCTTCCTCCCCTGCGGAGGGGAAGCCGGGCTCCAGCCAGCGGTCATTGTCTTGGGTGGGTGCCCCATGCACCTGCCGTTGGACGTGCGCGGCGTGTCGCATGGGCCAGCAGCATCCGAGGCGTCAGGCTGCGGTTCGTCGTGATCCACTTCTCTCGATCGGCCTGCCTGCCATGCCTGTTGCCGCCGCCCGCCCGATATTTCCGACAGCCGCCGAGCGGCACCGGTTGAAGAAGGCGGCCTGGGGCCACAAGACACCCCACCAGCCGCGGCAACGCGCTCACATCGTGCTGCTGGCGGCGCGCGGCCGCTCGAATGCGGCCATCGACGACTTCACGCCGTCACTGCCGAGCAGTGGCGGCGCCGAGCGCTGCCGCAGCGCCCGGGCGAGGTACTGCGACGACTTCGTGGTCCTGTCGCCAACCAGACAACGGGCCGATATGGACAAGCAGTTGGCGGCGAAAGTGCTGGAAAGACTCGGGATGCGACTGCACCCCTCACCCGAGGTAGGCAGGGCTTCGATTTCCTCGGCTTCCACCACCGGAAGATGGAATCGTGGAAATGGCGAGGCAGGTTCTACCTGCAACGCTGGCCCTCGGCCAGAGCGATGCGAGTGCTGCGGGACAAGGTCCGCGCAGCAACCGCCCGCTCGAAGACCGAACGGCCAGTGTCAGCCGTGGTCGCCGACCTGAACCCCGTACTGCGGGGCTGGGCAGCGTACTTCCGCAACGTGAACTCCGGGCGGAAGTTCAACGCGGTCGATGGCTACGTTGTGCACAGGGCGACGGCGCATGCCAGTCGGTGAACGATGTCGGAAAGCCGTGTGCGGGAGAACCGCACGCACGGTTTGAAGCGGCGGGGACTGGAAACGGAGCGGAAGCCCCGCCAGACGGCATGCGGGTGCTGGTCACCGGACGGCCCAGCCCGCCCGTTCCGGACGACGTACCTGTGGGTGGCCGACTGGTGGGCGGCTCCGTGGTTGCGCGTAGTTCGTCGAGCCACCGGCGGGAAAGTTCGCGGGTGATCGGTTCGAAGAGTTCGGGTTTACGCTCCTGGTCATTGCCGTGCCCGCTGTGCATCGAGGCGGGCAGACGGGCGGCGGCGGGCACCCTGGGAAGGTGGAGTAGGTGGGGGAGTCGTCCAAGGCTCGTGAGCTGTATGACGCGCTGCGGGCCCTGGAGGCCAAAGCCAAAGGCCGGGTGATCCGCCCGTAGGTGAACCGGGTGGTCCAGTTCCGGCCTCGGAGTCGGTGTTTCCGGCTGGCGAAGATGGCCAACCACGGTGGTGACTGCCGTGCATCAGCGTGCGGTAGGGATCTGCTGACTGCCGTGAACGGGTAGTTCAGCGAGGGTGATGTTGGCGGCCTCGCGGATGAACCCGACGGCGTGTTCGAGGAAGGGCTCGATCATCGTGCGTGCGGCTGGGGCGCGTGTGGCTCCGAGGATCCCGATGGCGTGTTCGAGGAGGTCCGGCGTCATCCCGGCAAGGGCGGGGGCAAGCGCCTCGACGAGCCGCAGGGGCAGGTCCCGATGCAGGGGCGTCTCACCGATCGAGTTCAGGGCGGACTCCTGGACGGAGTGATCCGGATCGTCGAGTGCAAGCGCCATCAAGTGACTGACAGCGAGTTCGGCTTCCTGCTGGCCCAGGCTGCCGCAGTGCAGAAGATCGCCGAGGGCGGCGGAGGCGTCATCACGCTCCCGGGCCTCCTGCGCGGACAGTCGTTCCAGTGCCTCGGTCAGGACGTTCATGCGGCGACCTCCTCGTAACGCTCCAACAGGCCATGGCCAGCCTGGCGGCCCGGCTGCCGGGCCCCTTGGTCACCCTTGTGCGGAGCCGCACGGTGGCGAAGGTCGACTCTATGGGGTTCGTAGTCCGCAGATGGATCCAGTGCTCGACCGGGAAGTCGTAGAACGCCAGCAGCACCTCGCTGTCAGTCGTCGATGCGTTGAAGGGTCTGCGTGAACTCACCGGTCTGGATCAGGCCGACGAGAACCTGGGTCATGTTGCTGATGCCCGCGTCGCGGACGATGAGGCCGTCCGAGCACCAGAAGTAGCTGCCGCCAAGGGCCTCCCCGGTTGCCACCCACCTCTTCATGATGGTCTCCACCTGGGCGAGGGTGATGACGGTCGCACTCCACCGGGTTCCGTCATTGAGGTCCACGAAGACGTCGATGTTGTCCACCGACTCCAGCTTCTCGCCTGCATTCGGCAGGAACGCTGCCTCGAAGTGCTCCGTGCGGACTCGATACCAGGGCCCGTCCAATCGGCCTGCTTGCTCGCTGTGGCTCACCGGGTGAGTGTGCCGGGCTGTCGGGCAGGTGGCCGTCCGGCTCGTCGGCGGCGTTCAAGCGCCGAGGCTCGGCCGAGCGCGAGGGGCGCAACCGGGTGTCCGACTGCCCTTGCCTGTCGGAGACCTTGACGGCGCCCGCCTGCCCCTTCCACGTCCCTGTGTTTTGGGGCGGGTTCGCCAGGGCGGGGGCCTGCATCGGGGGGGCACCGGCCCTGGGAGGGGTGGCTCAGATGTTGAGGGTGGTGATGTTCCACCAGCGTTCGTCGGTGAGGTCGAGGGTGATCGGCTCGGGTGCGGTTCCCGGCTTGTGGTGGAGCAGGGCGTCGTAAGTGCGTTGGGGTAGCGGCCTGGTGGTCCAGGGCTGGCCGTTGTGGCCGTCGTCGGGGACTGCGGGGATGGTGAGTTCGACGGCGTTGGCCAGGTCGGCCGGGGTGATGCCGTCGGGCGTCCGCGTGAGGGTGATGATCTGCTCGTAGTGCGGGCGTTTGACCAGGCGGTGCGCGATGTGGGCCTCGTTGCCCTCGCCGTAGATCAGGTAGGTGAGGTGGGGCGGGAAGCCCTCGCTGTCATTGAAGCGGCGGAAGTTGAGTACCCGCTCGATACGGGCGGTGAAGCCCTCCGAGAGGGGCTCCCAGACGCGGTCTTCGCCGTTGCCGGTCTGGGTGACGCGGTCGAGGCGGGCGGGGTACTCGGTGACGGCGCCGTCGCCGATGGGCGGCAGCACCATGTCCTGAGTGTTGCGCACGGCGTGCCAGCTGTTGGGGTGCTGCGCCCGGTCCTTGAGGTAGAGCTCGATGATGTCGGTGGGCAGGTCGTACTTCAGAACGACCTGGTAGCGGTGCTCGGCCATGCCGAACATGGCCAGGTGGTAGCCGAAGACGGTTTCCCGGCCGGCCAGGATGAAGGAGTGGACGGAGGGGTCCTCGTGCTCGTGTTCGTGACGGGTGGTCATGCGCACTCCATTCCGGTGGGGGGTGGCAGGGTCTTGTGGCGGCGTTGCCAGAACGGCCGCTGTGCCCAGCGGCGTTCGAGGGCATAGGCGGTGTGGTGGTTGCGCTGGTAGGCCGCGAGCAGGCCGTTCACGTTGTCGCGGTAGGAGTCCAGGGCGGTGGTATCGCCGTCGAGGTGGGTATTCAGGGCGCCGGCTCCGGTCATACCGGTGTAGAGGGCGGTGAGGATGCCCTGGGAGGAGATCGGGTCGAAGGCGGCGGCGGCGTCCCCGACGGCGATCCAGCCGTCACCGGTGGCGGTGTCGAGGTGGGAGGAGTGTGCGGGTGCCCGCCGGGGTGTGGCGTCGGTGGGCACGGGGTGGGCGTCGGCTCGGGCGGCGACGTACCGGGTCTGCCGGAGCAGTTGCGGCAGCGCCGCGCGGTCGTGAAGCGGGGGAGGGGTGAGGTCGGCGTCGGTGAAGTACGCCACCAGGCGCCGTCCGGTCGGCAGGAGTGCGGTGTACCACCAGCCGTCCGGGGTGGATTCCACCAGGGAGGACGTCTCCGTGTGCGGGGCGGTGGGTGCGGGCGGCAGCTCCAGGCAGGTGGCGAGCAGCCGGTCGGTGGTTTGGCGGGTGGCGCCGCATCGGGCGGCGATGGCACGGCGGCGGCCGCTGGCGTCGATCAGCCAGAGGCAGCGCACCAGCCTGGTGGACTGCCGGCTGTGCAGCGTCACTGCCCAGCCGCCGTCCGGCGTACGTCGGTGCGGGCGGATGGCGGTGTGGTCGGCCAGGGCGGCTCCGGCCGTGCGGGCCGCCTCGCGTAGGCGGCGGTCGAACCGGGCACGGTCGAGGTGCCAGCCGGGTCCGTTGGGGTCGCGGATGAAGTCCACGCGACCGAGCGTCGCCGATCCCCACGCGGAGAGGTTGGCGTAGCACGTCAGGTGGCCTTCGACGACGGGCTGTTCACCGACCCCGAGGTCGTGGAGCAGTGTGCGGGCCGCTGACGGCAGCGCTTCGCCGACCTTGGGTGGCCCGCCGCCGGCGTTGGCGAGCAGCACGGAGCGGCCGGCGCGGGCCAGGGTCAGGGCGGCGGCGGTGCCGGCCGGGCCGCCACCGGCGACCACCACGTCGTAACGGTCGGCGGCCTGTGGAGCGCGATCGGGCATCAGACGTTGTTGCGGTAGGGGGCGACCTTGTGGATGAAGCCGGCCGTGACCTCTTCGGCGGTGTAGCCGCTCACGGCGACGGCCTGGTTGATCGCGACGGACGCGACCGCCGGGTCGGCGGCCTGCGGGACGTGCAGGGTGACCAGGTTCCGGGTGGGCGACACGCCCGTCAGGTCGATCGAGGGGGTGGACTCCACCTGGATCCGGTCGGGGAAGTCCTTGGCGCCGTCGCGTACTTCGACGATGCCGAGCCGGTACCAGTCGTTGACCATCTGGTTGAGCTGGTCGGCGTTCTGTCCCTTAAGCCCGCGCAGCCACACCGCCCGGCGCTCGAACGCCTCCGTGCGTTCCGCCAGCGACCGGCTCTCGTCGACCACGACCTGGTAGTCCTGCTCGGTCAGCACGTGGTTGGGGACGCGAGCGGGCCAGAACGTCGGCAGGTAGGGATCGTGGCGGGGGCCGAGCGCGAGCTCGTAGCCGGAGCGGCAGCTGGCCGTGTCGGCCTGCCACGGCACCGCCATCCAGCGGGTGAGGTCGCCAG
The DNA here is from genome assembly GCF_039536205.1 of Streptomyces sannanensis. Lineage (GTDB taxonomy): Bacteria > Actinomycetota > Actinomycetes > Streptomycetales > Streptomycetaceae > Streptomyces > Streptomyces sannanensis. Next base: position 89,551 of record NZ_BAAAYL010000004.1, read on the forward strand.
GCCCCTGGTCGTACAGCGGGCCGTTGACCGACAGGGCGGTCTCGGGCGTGAGCACCGCGCCGTACGAGGGCTCCGGCTGGTCGGACAGGCGGTGGCGGATACGGAACGGCGCCGCGTACATCGACGGGTGCCGGATCGGCCAGGTGACCTCGCAGCCGGGGTGGAAGGCGTCGGCGAGGCAGAAGTCCAGCGCCGCACGATCCAGCGCCTCCGGCTGCTCGCCGACCGCAAGGCCGTCCAGGTCGCGGGCCGGCTGGATGGTGCCCCAGTCGTCTTCGAAGTCCCCGTCGGCCCAGTACTGGAACATCCGGTACTGGGTCGCCGACAGGGCCATGTGCTGCAGCGGGGTTCTCGGCGGGATTGCCATGCCGTCCCCGTAGAGCCAGGGCCAGGGTACGGGCGATCCGCCGTCGCGAGCGAAGTCCCGCAGCGCGTTGAACACCTGACGGCGCAGTGCCCTGCGCTCCGGGGAGGTGCTGCTGAGACGCTTCATGGCCTCAGGTGTCACGAAGGGGGCCAGGCCCTGGTGCCCGTAGAACCCGGCGAAGCCCTGGTTGACCCACTGGTGGTCGCAGAACCGCTGAAGCACCGGCGCGATGTGCCGGGTGAAGGAGACCTTCTGCGGGAACGGCAGCGAGCCGTTGCCGACGAACACGTCGTGCAGCAGGTCGTACAGGGTACGGATGCCCTTCAGCGCCGGCGCGTAGTTCGGCGGTGCGACCACCACCCAGGCCGGGTCGACCGGCAGCTCACGCCCGCCGAGAGTCACGGTCGCGGTGACGGGACCGTCGCCGGTGTCGTCGTGCCAGCCGTCGTTGTTGGCGTAGGTGTGTACCGGCATGCCGTTGTACGACGCCGACTGGCCGAAACCGCCGAACACCAGCAGTCGGCCCGCCTCGTCGGTGCGCAGCTCGCCGAGGTAGACCTCCTTTCCCATGAACGTTCCGTTGCAGAAGTGGAAGTCGGGGCCTGAGACGTTCTTCCCGGTGATGCTGATCGGGCCGGGGTCGATGTGGAGGTCCTTGCGCAGGTCCCCGGTGATCTCCTTGTTGCGAAGCTCGGACGGCTTGGCGAGTGCGGCATCCGCGATGTCCAGGGCCAGCTGGAACTGGTACCAGGCGGCCTTCTTGTTCGCCAGGTGCGCCGTCCACCGGATGTCGGCGTTGTCGGGGGTGAGTTCGACGACGGCCTCGCCGCGAGCGTTGTAGCCGTAGATCCGGAACCTCGCGACCTCGCGCTTGATAGCCCCGGCGGTGTCCTTGTAGAAGCCCGGCTCCGCGGGCTGGGGATCGGGCACCTCAGGCCCGATGTAGTACCCCTCCAGCGAGTTCCCCACCCGGGTGATCCCGATGGCAGGGTGGATTGCCGCACGCACGACCTCGTCAAGCATGGGAAGGAATGCCTCCAACGTCCGGGAGCCGAGCCGAGCCGAAAAGAAGACTGTTCGCAGACGGAAGGCTAGGGTCGGCAAATCGGCGGCGATGCGCCTGACACCCACCAGGGGCCCGAACGAGTGACTTCCCGGCGGGGGGCACCCGGCTGTATGGCGATACGGCCGACCGTAGGCTCGCCTGGACGTACGCCCCGCGGACCGCGGAAACCCAGGGTCTGTCCGGAGTCGCGATCAACATGCTCCGATTCGGACTTGGCCAGGTCGCGGCGCAGGAGGCCCCGGGGCGCCTGCCGCCGCACGCGTGGCGGACATGGCCGGACGGGTGAACGACCGGGCCGCAGTCGGCGATCGACCTGACGGCGCTGCGGGCATTGAAGACGTCGCGCACCGACGTGGAAGCCCTCGATCTCACCGACGAACGGTTGCGCCGTCTCCAGGACGCCTTCACCGAGGCAGCCGACCGGGCCCACGAGACCATGGACCGCTACGCCGACCGGGAAGACACCGGCAGATCCCACCCGGTGCGCGAGGACGACCAGCGGGCGCACCGACCCGAGCATCCCGGCCCGCACCACGGACGAGAAGCCGGCCGCCGAGTGCATCCGATGGCGCACCCCCGGTGCATCGTCGGTGCGCACCGACGATGCACCGCACTGAGCCTCCGCCAACTTGAAATTGCAGGTCAAAGCGCTGGTGTGACGGTCGTTTGGGGGGTGCTCATGCTGGTCAGTGGCGGCAGCCTGCGCAGTAGATCATCCGTCAGCCCGCACACCGGCCTGACGGATGATCGGGGGCTGTAGAGCGAGGGTTGGCAGGGCTGGAGGTCTTGGTACTTCAGCTGCGTTGGTATCTGGCTGCCATCGTGTGGAATACTTTCTTCGGTTCCCAGCGCATTTCGTCGAGCATCCGGACGACGCCGTAGGAGCCAAGGTCTTGCCCGCCGGGCCTGCTGTAACCGGCGAAGGTGAACCAGAGCGCGGTGTCCACGCCTTCCTCCTCGAAGATGTCCAGCAATTCGGTGAGGTAGCGCGCCTGCTCGTCCTCGTCCGGGACCGCGCCGTCGGGCACCTGCCAGGCCATGCCGCCACGTTCTCCCGCGCCCTGGTACGCACAGGTTCCGTACTCGGTCACCGCGACGGGCTTGCCGTGGGCGAGGTGCCCACGCAGCTCCTCCCGGAAGCTGTCGGCGTTGTAGGAAGCCCGGTAGGCATCGATGCCGACGAGGTCGAAGGCACTCCAGTCGACGAACTCCCAGGGGGCCGAGGCGTAGGTGACCTGCCCGCCGAAGTGCGTACGGACGGTCGCGGCGATCTGGGAGAGGAAGTCGTTGAGGCGTTCTTGCACCGGCCCGAGGGAGGACCACCACACGCGCTCGGGGTTCTTGGCCAGAGGGCGGAACGGCTACCGAAGGTGGCGTCGCATCCGAAAGACCCAGGAGCGGGCCGGGCAGACGCACCCTGGCGCAGTCAAGGCTCTCGCCAGGACGACGCCCAGCGCTGCGAGCATCTGCTGCAGGACAGGTGTCCGGCGGCCGTAGCGGCTGGTCAGCCCGTCTATCTGCTCGGCGAAGGTCACCCGCTGGCACTCGCGGTTGTCGCAGAAGAGCCGGCGCACTGACAGTTCGATCACCACGCCCCGCCCGTCGCACGGCGCGTCCGCCAGGTGCCGACCGTACCGGCTGTGCACCCGGCCAGACGACACCCCGCAGCCGGGACACGGCACGAGTACGTCCTCCGGCGTCGACGCTTCGATCATCACGAGGCCGTCCCGTACCTCCATGCACTCGACCCGCATCCCCACGAGATGCGGGAGCAGAAGGAAGATCTCCTCACACGCTGTCAGCATCCACCTGGAGATGACGGAGCGTCACCGGTGCACGGAAGCACGATCGACTTCACGAAATCCGTGCCTGAACCCGATTCAGTTGCCACAAACAGCCGACAGCTGTAGACCCGCAACACTGGCCCGTTGTGGAGGGGGCCTGCCCGTTCGAGCTGGGCCAGGTGGGCTGACATCCGCTTGAGGAGTTCGATTGGCCCACCCTTCTCGCGGCACTACCGCCAGGATGCGACTCCGTCCCGGACCGTCGCTGTGCTTCTACATCCGCCGCCGTTGATGTCAAGGGTGGATGTCAGGGCAAGTGCGACTCGTTGGCGATCGGGGGCGGTCTTGCAATGCCGCGTATGCCCGCTCGATCTCGCCCAGATACTGCTCCAGGTGGAAGCGAACCTCCTCGATAGTTCTGCCATCGAGGCCCAGGTACATCAGGTCGGACCAGATGACCGTATCGCCCCAGAGCCGGACCCGGATGGTCAGCCTGCCCGGACATGAATTGGGCCGCTCTTGGGTCGCCACATCTACCGTGCACGGCATATCCGTCGGATAGAGCGGTCCACCTGGGCGGAGCAGTCGCCTCGGACCGAGGCTGGCCATCCTGCTATCGCTGCGCGCCACCACGTCGAGACCATCGACGAAGAGGTACGTGTGCATGGCAGCACATGCCGATGGCCCAGGACACGCGCTGATGAGCAGCGTGCTCACCGCACCATCGCTTTGCCTGTCGGGCACGGTGGCCCTCAGCGTGCGCGGGGGTCTACGCGACATCCGCCTGAGGTGACGTCATAGGCCGATCGTAGCGGCTACGCCGCGGGCCTCAGTTCCAACCGCCTACTTCTGTGGTTGAGCTGAGCCTGCCCCGTACAAGCGGTTCGACGCCGGATCAACTTCCGACCGACCTGGCTCCGCGCGCTCGCCGCGACCGGTTTAGGTGACGGTTTCGAACCGCCGACATCTGCTTTGTAGCCTGGCGCCGATCTCCGGCCGGTCTTTCCAGGCCGTCGGCGGCGCGGGCCGCGACGCGAGCGGATGTCCGTCAAAGCGGATCAAGCCCACTTCGCTGCTGTACCGCAGCGGGCTATCCGCTGAGAGCGTTCACGAGAGCCACGAAGACGTCCACGCCGAAGGCGGCGAGGGGCACACCGTGGAACGGGCGTGGTTCAGGGCGTCAAGGTGGAGCGCGCCACTGTACGAACGACCTTGACGCCCTGGGCCGCGACTGCTCGGCTCCGCCTGGGGCGAAGGTGGACGGGATGGGAGCACACAACGCTCGCCACGATTCGGCGATTCGGTAACCTCGCCGGTTCACTCGACCCGCTGATCTCGTGTTCTTCGAGGGACAGCAGGACGGCCGTTCTTCACGCTTCGAGGTGTCGAGCAACGTCGCGTGAAGGAACGGCCGCTGGTGAAGAGTCTCGCTCCTGCAGGTCCCGCCGACGCCGCACTGGGCGTCCTGTCCCACTTTCGTGTCGAGTTCTACGACTGCCTGTACAGCCGCGCGGACGCGCTCTTCGAGCTCACCGACGCGGTGCTGTGCGCGGACGGGCCGGTGAAAACCCTGGTCGAGCTCTCCTTGGCGGTCGAGCACCGGCGCGGGCACGGTGCGCTGTACGCGGCCCTGGACCGTGGCTGGCTGGAGCCGACACGGTTGCGCCGCGTGCTGGCGGGCCTGCCGCTGCCGAAGGCGGCTGAAGGGCGGATCGTCCTCGCCGTGGACGTGTCGCACTGGCTGCGACCCGACGCTCCCACCAGCGGCGACCGGCTCTTCTGCCATGTCTACGGACGCGGCGACCGCAAGACGGACCAGCTGGTGCCCGGCTGGCCCTACTCCTTCGTCGCGGCCCTGGAGTCCGGCTGCACCTCCTGGGTCGCTCTCCTGGACGCGGTCCGCCTGGGGCCGGCCGACGACGCGACCACCGTCACTGCCGCTCAACTCCGCGATGCTGTCGAGCGGTTGACGAGCGCAGGCCACTGGAGACCGGGCGATCCGGACATCCTGATCGTGATGGACTCCGGCTACGACGTCGCCTACCTGACCCACGCTCTCGCCGACCTTCCCGTCGTGCTGGTCGGGCGCCTGCGCTCGGACCGGGTCATGCTCCGCGACCCCGGCCCCGCCCGGCCGGGTCCCCGGGGCGGGCGCCCTCGCCGGCATGGCGGCGTCCTCACGTTCAAGAAGCCCGACAGCTGGCACGACCACCGCTTGCGGGCGGCCTGGCGGGAGATGCCGCCCGCCGCCTCGCCCAGCTCCGGGTACCCGGCCCCGGCGCGGCCGCCCTGGTCGGCGATCTCCGCAGTCAGGCGCTGCATCTCGCCCACGACCTCGCAAGCGACCGCCAGGTGGGCGAGATGCAGCCGCTTCGGAGTCGGGGCTGTCGACGCTTTCGCCGGGGCGAGGCGGCTCAGCCTTCTGCCCCGACCTCCCACACTCGGGCGAAGTTGACGGCGTACGCCTCGACCATGCCGGGCTGGGACAGCTCGACCATCGCCTCGTCGTTGCGCTGCAGAGAGGTGGCGTTAAAGTTGTGACTGCCCGTCATCACCCAGCCGCGATGGGCGCCGGGGCCGGTCGGGTCGGTGACCACCATGTACTTGGAGTGGATGCGCCCGGCTTTCGTGCTGCCGTCGAGCACCCTGCGCGGAACGCCGGCGGCGTCCAGCGCCGCCGTGACCTCCGGGTCGGCGATGCCGTGCACGACGCGCACCTCGCATCCGGCCGTCACGAGCTCGGCGAGCCCGTCGACGATCGCGAGCCGGGTGGCGTCCCACTCGGACTGGCCGATCTCCACGCGGGTGCGGCCGTCCTTCCTGCAGCCGACCTCGGCGAGGCGTTTGGCGATCGGGTCGCGGTCGGCGACCGGGTAGAACTGGGCGGTCACCTTGCCGCCCTGCATCCCCCCGGTGACGGTGGTGTCGTAGTCGGGGTTCTGCACCTCGGCGGCGAGGTCGTCGAAGTAGCGGCCGTATCCGGCGAACAGCTTGCGGTTGTCGGGCAGGACGACCAGGTTGTTCCAGTATCGGGTCGAGTTGACGTCGGTGATGTTGTTCGACGCCTGGACGACGACGTCGCGCTGCCCGCCGACCGACGAGAACAGGGAGAACTTGTTGTGCATTCCTTTGGTGCCCTGGCAGGAGGTCGTGTTGCCCTCGGGGCTCGGGTGACTGCAGACGTGGACCCAGGACGAGGCCGACTTGTCGGTGCCGAGGGTGTCGATGAGTTTGGCTGCGGCGGGGTTGTCGATCTGATAGCCGTCGATGACCATGCGGACCTCGACGCCGCGCCGGTGGGCGTCGAGCAGCGCCGCGACGTAGTCGGAGCCCGCGTCGCCCGAGACGACGAACTCGGCGATCTCGATCGACTCGCCGGCCGGGGTCTGCTTGATCAGCGAGCAGATGCGCTCGACGACCGCGGTCGGGGTGCCGGCGACTGGGTCGTTGAAGACCGCGTCGGTTCTGACCGGTACGTCGGCGGCGTTGCGGCAGGCGCTGCGGGCGGGCTCGTCGAGGGCGGCCTGCGCGGTGGGGGCGACCACTGCCTGTGTGCACACCGTGGCGGCCAGGGCCACGAGGCCGGCTATGGCAACGGAACGTGATCGACGCATGGGGTGTCTCCTGTGCGGTGCAGCCACTCCCGAGCGGAGCGGTCAGGAGCGGATGTTTCTGAGTCCGCCTGCACGCCAGGTGACGGCATCGCCAACCCGAGGCATCCGGCACGCGAATGATCACGTGTACCGACAAAGTAGCGAGGTTTCGTGGCAGGCGAGCTGGTGAAGTGCTGCCTCGTCTTGAACTCGCCGAACGTGGAGCGGAGTTGCTCGATCCGCCGCAGTTCCTCCGCCTCGGGCGTCTCAGTGACCGGCCCCGGCGCGGATGGCTCGGGCGACCGGGCTCGGGGGGTGCCTCTATGTCTTTCGTCAAGCGAGGCGTGGGGTTCTGGGCTCGTAGAAGGTGCCGTCGCGGAGCATGGCGAACAGGACGCTGATGCGGTGGCGGGCGAGGCGGAGGAGGGCCTGGGTGTGGGTCTTGCCGCGGGCCCGGCATCGGTCGTAGTAGCCGCGGGAGGCGGGGTCGTGCAGGGCGGCGAACGCGGACAGGAACATCGCGCGTTTGAGCTGTCGGTTCCCGCCGCGGGGTGCGTGTTCGCCGTGGATCGAGGTGCCCGACTGCTTCGTGGCCGGAGCGAGGCCGGTGTAGGAGGCGAGGTGGGCGGCGGTGGGGAAGCTGGTGCCGTCGCCGACGGTGACCAGCAGGACGGCGGCGGTTCTGACGCCGACGCCGGGCAGCGACGTCAGGACCTGGGAAAGAGGGTGGGCCTCCAGCAGTTCGTTGATCTGGCCTTCCAGGGCCCGGCGTTGTTCGTGGACGGCCGCGAGCGAGCTGGCCAGGGACGGGATGACCACGTCGAGGGTGCCGGTGCCCGGAACGACGACGGTCTGTTCGTCGAGCGCGTCGAAGACGTCGTCGATGAGCTGGGTGGCCATGCGCGGGGCCTTGGGGCGAATCAGCTCGACGAGTCTGCGGCGGCCGGCTTTCCGCAGGGCAGCTGGGGAGCCATAGCGTTCAAGCAGCCAGGTGATGGCCTCCTGGAGCCCGGCTACCGCCTCTACACCGCCCGGTGGGCCCTGTCAGACCTCCCCGCCCGGCGCCGCCCACCAACCCCCACGCCCGACCCGGACCGGCAGCCCTCGGTCGATCCCGGCGAGTCGGCTGCTTCCCGGCCCCCGGACCAGGAAGCGGGGAAGTGGGAGATACCCCGCCCCCCACTGAGCTACGACCGGGCCGTCCTCGCCGGCGCGGTGCTGCGGGAGACGCTGCGCACCGCCACCGCCACCGCCGTGCGGGGCCGGGAGTACGACGTCGTCCCGCACCAGCAGGCGGCGATGCCCGAGCTGCTCTCGCCCCAGGACGTCGACCCCGCTGGCCCGGAGCCGGGAGACGAGCGCCGGTCGGCGATGGCGGCGCTGCGGGCCCTGAAGGAGTCGCGCACCGACGTGGAAGCCCTGGAGTTCACGGAGGAGCAGCTGCGCCACCTCCAGGGTGTGCTCACGAAGGCGGCCGACCAGGCCCGCGAGACGATGAGCCGGTACGCCGACTGGGAGGACACCACCGCACCGCACCCGGTGCGCGAGGACGACCAGCGTGCGCACCGCCCCCAGCAGCCGGGCCCGCACCGTGGGCCAGAAGCTGGCCGCTGAGTGCACCCGGGGGAGGCCAGCGGCCCTCTTGCAGGACCGCGAAAAACATAACGGGGCCCACCGACGATGTCGTGCACTCTCCGCATGGATGCACGACATCGCCCGGAGTGCACGACATCGTGATGACGATGCACAACATCGCCGGGGACGATGCCGTGCATCCACCCCGGGGCACCCTCATCGCGCATCGCCTGCAGAGCCTGGACGACGTTCCTTTGGTGCGTCGGCGAGGACCTGGCCGACGAAGTGCGCGATGGTGCGGGCGATCCCCGGCGCGGCAGCCGCGGGGGCGTGCGTGGCCCACGTGCGGATCGCCATCAGGTAGATGACGCCGGCCTCGTCCAGGACGAAGGAGTCGGCGCAGGGGTCGGTGTCGTCGGACAGCACGGTCACGGGGAAGACGATCAGTTCCGCGATGCCCGGCAGCAGTCCTGGCAGCTGCTCCACCTCTCGGGCGCGAGCCGTGCGGCCTGGGCGTCATCTCCGGTCTCCACCGCCAGGATGTAGTCGCAGCCGAGCTGCACCAGGTGCGGGGGCAGTGAGGGAACGATGGGGGACATGGGCAGCTCCTGACGTACGGTCGACGTGCCGATCACGGCGACGTCCCCAGCAGGGTCGGCTCGCCAGCCTGTGGACAGAGGACAGAGAACTCTCCCTCCCCGTCCGGGCGGGACGAATCGGGCTGCAAGGGCCAAACCCGGCCCCCTTGTCCGCCGTGGTCGGCCCGACCACGAGCCCGACCATGACCCCTTGTCCCGGTCTGCTACCGCCCCGGCCACCGCCGCGTTTCCCCTTGACCACGCTTGCTACCGGCCGCCGTCAGACTGCGGACAAGGGGGTCCCGTGCACGCTGCTTCCTCCGTCACCGCCCACCCAGGGCGGCCCGGAGCGAAGGAGCCACCGCGATGACCACGCACCGACCACCGGCAGACGCCCAGCGCGCCCGCCCCGACCACAGGTCCGACCAGCACGGGGCAAGCCGCCCCGGCCTCCTGCGGTGCGCACTTGGGACGCCACTGTGGAACCCACTTTGGTGCCCGACACCGATCCGGCCGGTACAGAAGGCCAAGTCGGGGCGCCCGGCCCAAGGCGGCGGGGGCCGGGGTTCCACCGGACATCGAAAGTATCGGGTCCCGCAGGTGGGGGGATCCGTGTGCCGGCGGGGGCCCCGCCCCCGTTAGGGCCGTTCATGGGCTGGGGGCCGGGCGCGTTGCGCGCCCGGCCCCCAGAGATGGATCAATCGTCTAGTCGGTGATCTCTACCTGGACGGTGCCCGTGCCGGACGCATGGTCGGCGTCACCGGCGTAGGTAGCGATGTAGGTGGGGTAGCCCGCCAGCGGTGGGATGTCAGTGAAGGTGAAGGTGCCGTCGGCTTTGACCTTCGCGGTGGCGATCTGTTCGTCGTTGCGCGTGATGGTGACGACCTTGCTCTTCGGGAACGGCACCAAAGAGGTGAGCTTCCCGTGCACAGTTACCGACTCGCCGAGTGGCAGTGCCGCTGGGGCGGTGAGGGTGATGTTGCTGTTCGCCTTACGGACGTCGGTGATGATGTCGAGAATGACCTCACCGGCGTGAGTGAAGCGGGTGCCGAACAGCTTGGTGCCGTCCGGTGCCCAGGCCACACCCCGTCGCACCAGTTCCATGGAGCCGCCCCGCGACACCGCGATGGTGCGGAACGGGGTGGTCTCACCGCGGCGGTAGACGTAGATGTCCCATTCCCCCGAGGCCGAAACGCCTGCGGCCACCGTTCCATCGGGAGCGATGGCGACGGCGTTGGGGTACGGGCCGGTGTCGTACTGGGCTTCCTCAGTCAGGTCCGACAGCCGCCACTGCTGGTGGTAGTAGGTGCCGCCGCGCGCGGTGATCACGCTGCCTCCGTCTGGAGTGACGGCCAGGTCCTCGACGCTGCCGACCTCTTCGGTATAGGCGATCTCCTGAGCAGTGCCGGAGCCCACGTCGTACACCCGCATTCCCAGCGAGCCTTCACTGTCCGCGGCGACGAGCCGGTCGGGCGCGGCTGGCGACGAGGCGAGCCGGGGCTTGCTGTACCACTGCGGGTCGTTGTCCAGGCCGACGATGGGGTTGGCTTCGGCGATGCTGATCGATCCGATGCCGCCGCTGAAGGGGGTTGCTTGGTAGGAGAAATACAGTTTGCCGCCGGAGAGGGCGAGATTCTCCGGTTCGGTGTCGGTCCCGGTGGGGATGCGACGGACCTCGGTCAGGGTACGGGTGTCGATCTCAGCGATCGCGTCGGCCTCTGGAAGCGCAACGTAGAGGGTGGCCTCATCGGCCGTGAGGCCCATGCCCCGGGCGCCGTCGAGTCCTTCGACGACCTTGATCACCTGGCCGTTGTGGTCGGTGGCCACCACGGCGTTGTCTCCGGGGGAACTGACGTAGACGTGGTGGCTGTCAGCGAGGGTCTGCCAGTGCGAGACCACCGGCAGCACGATGCTGTCCGCGGCCTGGGCCGGGCTCGGGCTGACAAACAGAGTCACTGAAGCAGTGAGCGTGGCGAGTGCCATCGCCCCCGCGAGTCTTCGTATGCGCAAGTGCGTCAACTCCCCATTGAACGCGTCGACCGCCGTGCGCGATCAACGGGCCAACTGTAGGGCGTGGCACCGACATTGGGCGGTGATAATTCCTGGTGGGCTGGAGGTTCGACGGCGGCATCGCGCAGATCCGGGCGGGAGTGGTGGTGACCCTCTGAGGTGGGCATCAGGCGCCGGCATGCCTTCGCGCCCGCCGGTCCGGGCCGCGGTTGCCCGCCAGGAGCCCCGCCGGTCCTGGGCTCTCAGAGGGCGTTTAGCGTGGGCGGATTGCCCTTTATCTCCTAGTAAGTTCCTCGCCAAGTTGGTGTGGTCTCGTCCGTTATGCGCTTGGCGAGGTTGTCGATCGACGCGACGTGGATCATGGCTTCGGAGCTGGTGGCGAGGGTCTCGTGGTCGCGGGCGAGTCGGCGGTGCATCATGATCCAACCCTTACTCCGCTCTACTACCCAGCGCCTTTTCACGACGTGAAAACCGCGAACTTGGGGGTTTCTTTCGACGACTTCGACGTCGATTCCGAGCTGCGCTCCGTGTTCGACGACGGCCTTCTTGAAGCCGGTGTCGACCCAGCTCTTGGTAATGGTCGGGTAGGTTTTCTTGGCCTGATCGAGGAGGCGTATTCCCAGGGCGTTCTCGAAGAGGCTGGCGGCTGCGACGGTCACGGCGAGGATCAGGCCGATCGTGTCGGTGAGGATGCCTCGCTTCCGGCCCACGATCTTCTTCGCGGCGTCGGTTCCCTGGCTGGTCGCGGGCACGTTGGTGGAGGTTTTCACGCTCTGGGTGTCGATGACGGAGGCCGTGGGTTCGGGCTTGCGTCCCTCTTTGACGCGGGCCAGTCCGGTCAGGTCGTAGTTGAGCTGGGCGAAGATTCCGTCGTCGCGCCAGGCGGCGTAGTAGGCGTAGACGGTGCCGTGGTTCGGGAAGTCGTGCGGGAGGTATTTCCAGGGGATTCCGGTGCGGTTCACGTAGAGAATCGCGTTGAACACGTCGCGAAGGTCGACTTTGGCCGGCTGGCCGGTGGGCCTTCGGTCGAGCCTGGCTTTTCGCCATGCCGTCAACGTCGGCTCGATCAAGGCCCATCGGGCGTCAGACAGGTCGCTGGGGTACGGCTTCCGCTGGCTCACGCCGTAGCGTTGGCGCGGGAGGGTCGGAAGGTGCCGTTCCGCTGATCATCGGGAGGTTCTGCCGCATCTTCACACCAGACGGACTCCCAGCGACAGGTGCGAGCGAAACGGATGACAGGCTTCAAGCGGCGAGAGGAGGCGAAACTTGCATATAGCTCAGACCGCCCCAAAATGGGTCAGTAATGAAAGCCGCTTTTCGGAACAGACCTACTAAACGCCCTCTGACGCCGGGGGAGCGGGCGGGGCTTGCGGGAGGGGAGCGGGCGGCGCGCAAGCACGATGTGTTCCTGGCCCGGCCGCGGGGCTGGCGCAACAAGGTGTGGGAGACCGATCACGTCCAGGCCCCGGTGCTGGTCGACGTCGACGGCAGGGCCCGCAGGCCGTGGATCACGTGGTTCACCGACTGCGCGACGAACGCGATCACGGGTGTGGCCGTCACGCCGGGGGATCCGTCGCGGGAGTCGGTGCTGGCCGCGCTGGCGTTCTCCTACTACGTCCGCATGCTCGCCAGCGCACCCGAAGGCTTCGACGACGTCACCGACCTGATCGTCCTCGACAGCATCCAGTGGTGCACCCCGGCGCTCGACACGGCCGCCCAGACCCGATACCTGCGACTCGTCCAGGACTGACCCAACGCCGGGGCGCAGCCGACCCGCTGCGCCCCGCTCCCCACGGCGGGGGAGTGGCACCCCTGCCGCAGCCGGAAACACCCACACGAGAGGAGCTCAGCATGTCGGTCACCTTCACCGCCGAACTCACCGGCGAGCCGGTCGACATGAACAACGCCAACGCCGCCCGCGTACTGGGCACTCTCGGCTACAGCGAGCCGTACGGCGACGAAGGCGCCGAAATCTTCCTCGGCTGCATCCTGCTCGCGCTCGCCCTCGACCCCGAGGACGCCGGGCGTCCCGCCGTCACGGACAGCCGCTTCACCGACTGCGGCCGCCCCCAGGGCTACACCGGGGCGCGGCTGCGCGAGCTGCACCACCTTGCCGAGTTTGCGCGGGCCCGCAGCCTGCGTATCACCTGGGGCTGACGTCCGCCTGCCCCGCCCCCACAGGGGGACGCAGGGAAGCCCTGCCGCGCGGCCGCGCCGGCCGTCGGGTGGCGGGCGCCCCGCCCCGCCCTCTTTCTGCGGGACCCTGTTGGCGAATTCAGATGTTGAGCCCGGTGCGAGCTGAAGCTCGCACCGGGCTCTCCTGTCCAGGCCAGTGCTGAGGTGCGAGGATGCGTAAGTGGTGACTGAAGCAGAGTGGGAGCGAGTTCAAGGTGAGCTGCGATTCGGTCAGGTCTTCACTGGCACTGTCGTCCGAGTGCCCAGGCCCGGGGCGATCGGTGTCTTCGTGGACATTGGCCTCAGTGTCGGAGGGTTCGTCGACGTCGTGCTTCTGCCTCGTCGGCGAAGCGAGGACTGGCCTGCCGAGGGAACAGTGACCGACTTCGAGGTCTGGTGGGTGCACAGCGATCACCAGCAGATACGGCTGAAGCCCTCTGACCCGCAGTACCTGTGCGAGGACTTCGCCGACTTCGTTGCCCGATTCAGGCCCAATTGGCCATCCGACATCGGCAAAGCCGTAAGGGGTCCGCGGCCATCAACTCCGTAGGCGTTGCTCAGCCCTCGCTCTGCTGAAGATCCGCAAAGTGTGAGAAGCCGTATCTCAACCGAACGTGATCGCTTGATTTCTGCTGGTCAGGCATGGTCTAGCTTGAAATGAGGGAGGCATGCGGCGTCTTGTTTCGGCTCCTTGATCGAGGAGTGCGTGATGGCGTCGGTGCTGGGAATGCTGGAGGAGCGGGAGACAGCGGCCCGGGTGCGGGTGGAAGGGCTGCGGGAGGAAGTCGCGCGGCTGGCGGGGGTGTTGGAGGCCGCGGAGATCGAGCTGGACCGGCGGGTGATCGCGCGGGAGGAGCTGGTCGAGGCCCTGGCGGCCTCGGCTGCCGAGACCACCGCCGTGACCGAGGCGGAAACCGTGTCCTCGCCCGCGCCGGTGCCGGGCTCGATCGTTCCGCCTTGGCGCGAGGGACTGCCGGTGACAGTGCTGGCGCTGGACTACCAGCGGATTCTGGGCGTGCTCGACGAGCGGCAGCCCGCGGGCCAAGGGCCGCTGAAGGCCAGGGAGATCACGGTTCAGCTGGGCCTGGAGGCAACGTCGGCGAAGGTCGAGGGGGTGCGCTCGAAGGCCCGGCGTCTGGCGGAGCGCGGGTGGCTCCTGCAGGAGACGTCGGGGGCATTCAGCGTCGGCCGGCGGCCCGTGGCCGTGCCAGACGCCGGCCCATCCGCGTGACCATCGACCACCGGATCATCGCCTCGCTGCTGGCCGGCAACGTCTCGTAGTCCCGGGCCAGTCGGCGCGAATGCATCAGCCACGCGAACGTGCGCTCCATCGTCCAAGCACACTGCGCTTATGGATAGTCAAAGCAGTGAGCGGATGCCGATAATCGGCCGTGAGGGCCTGCAGCGGTTGGTCGCTGTGGCCCGACGGTTGCGGGGCCGGCTGAGTGACGAGGGGAACGGGTCGTCATGCGCGACGACAGTGACGTCGGCCCCAGAGCCGAATTCCGGTGGTGCCGGACGGGCAGGTGTGGGCGGCGCTGCCGGAGGTGAACCGGCAGGCGGTGGTGGGGCAGTTGGTGCGGCTGGCGAGCCGCGCGTTGTCGGCCGCCGCGATGGCGAGTGAGCGGGACCGGCGATGACCTCGGTGATGCCGTGGGAGCGGCCCGGCAGCAAGATCGACGACCGTCACCTGCAGCGGCTCGCGGTGATCTATGTCCGCCAGTCCACCCGCCAGCAGCTCGTCGACCACAAGGAGTCGACCCGGTTGCAGTACGCCCTGGTGGACCGGGCGGTCGCGCTGGGCTGGCAGGCGGACCGGGTCCTGGTGATCGACGAGGACCTGGGCAAGTCGGGGTCGAGTACGGTCGCCCGCACCGGCTTCCAGCGTCTGGTCACCGAGATCGGGCTGGACCACGTCGGTCTCGTGCTGGGGATCGAGATGTCCCGTCTGGCCCGCTCCGGCAGGGACTGGTATCAGCTGATCGAGCTGTGCGCCCTGTCGGGTGCGTTACTGGCGGACACCGACGGGGTCTACGACCCGGCCGAGTACAACGACAGGCTGCTGCTGGGGCTCAAGGGCACGATGAGTGAGGCCGAACTTCACCTGATCAAGCAGCGGATGTGGAGCGGGCGCCTGAACAAGGCCCGCCGTGGCGAGCTGGCCTTCCCCCTGCCCAGTGGCTATGTCCGCCGCCCGTCGGGGGAGGTGGCCCTGGACCCGGACGAGCAGGTGCAGACCGTGATCCGCCTGATCTTCGCGCAGTTCGAGCGGCTCGGCACATTGCATGGCGTCCTGCGTTATCTCGTCGACCATGACATCCAGTTGGGCATCCGGCTGCGGGAGGGGCCGGACAAGGGCACCCTGGAATGGCGAAGGCCGAACCGGATGACGCTGCAGAACCTGCTGCACAATCCTGCCTATGCCGGCATCTATGCCTACGGGCGGCGCCGGGTCGACCCGCGCCGCCAGGACCCGGCCCGGCCGAGCACCGGACGGGTCGTCCGCTCCCGGGACGGATGGCATGTGATGATCCCGAATGTCCTGCCCGCTTACATCAGCGTCGCCCAGTTCGAGGCGAACGAGGCGAAGCTGGCGGCCAACCGTGCCCGCGCCGAAGCCATGGGCGCGGTGCGAGGCGGCCCCGCGCTCGCGGCCGGGCTGGTGCACTGCGGACGCTGCAACCGGCGCATGAGCGTGCGCTACCACACCCAACACAGCAAGGCCCTGCCCGAGTACGTGTGCGCTCGGGACATGACCAACTACGGCGCGGAGAAGAGCTGCCAGCTGCTCAACTCCGCCTGCGTGGACGCCTTCGTCGAGCAGCAGGTTCTCACGGCGCTGACGCCCGCCGCCGTCGAGGTGTCCCTGCGGGCGGCCGACCAGGTCCTGGCCGAGCGGGCCGAGCTGGAACGGGTATGGTCGCAGCGGTTGGAGCGCGCCGCGCAGGACGCCGACCGGGCCCGCCGCAGCCATCACCTCGCCGAACCGGAGAACCGCCTGGTCGTGCGCCAGCTGGAGAAGGAGTGGGAGGACGCACTGGCCGTCCAGCAGCGGCTCCGCGAGGACTACGACCGCTTCACCCGCAGCAGCCCGCACATCCTCACTCCGGCCGAACGGCAGACCATCACGGCTCTGGCCGGCGACATCGAGGGTTTATGGCGTGCGCACAGCACCACGACAGCGGACCGCAAGGAGATCGTCCGCGCGGTCGTCGACAAGGTCGTCGTCACCGTGCTCGGCACCAGCGAGCGAGTGAAGGTCACGATCGTCTGGGCCGGCGGGACCACTACAGCGGGAGAGGTCATCCGCCCGGTCCAGCGGCTGGAACAGCTCAGCTACTACCCGCAACTGACCGATCGGATCCGCGAACTCGCAGGCCAGGGCATCGGCGCCAACGGGATCGCCGACCGCCTGGAGACCGAGGGATTCCGGCCCGCGAAGGGCGGCAAACGGATCTCCGCAGCCACCGTCCGCGACCTCATGCGCCGCCTCGCCTGCCCCGCAGGCCGCGTCCACCGGCACCGCCCCGCACCACCTGGCGAGGAGCCCGGCCCGGACGAGTGGTGGCTCAAGCACCTGGCCGCCGAGCTGAACATGACCACCTCCACCCTCTACGCCTGGATCAACCGCGGCTGGATCACCACCCGCCAGGAGAGCCGCTGGCCCCACCGCCTCATCGCCCACGCCGACCAGCGAGAACTCGCCGAACTCCGCGAACGCCGCACCCGTCCGCCCGGCTGGTACAGCCGCCGCATCTGGACCGAGACCCCCGAAACAGCAGAGCAACAGACTCCATGAGTGCACTGTGCTTGACAGATCTCTGCCACCCAGCGCCTGGGCAGCACCACGAACCCCTCCATGTTGTCGGTGCGTTTGACGATCTCCAAGGTCAGCGCGAGTTTCTGACGGCACCAGTCGACGAGGGAGCCGGTGTAGCCGCCGTCGGCCCAGACGAGAGTGATGTCGCGGTGCAGGCGGCGCAGCCGCATCAGCAGGCCCGCGGCGGCGTCCCGGTCGCCGATGTTCGCGGCGGTGACCGCGACAACCAGGAGCAGGCCGAGGCAGTCGGTCACGATGTGCCGCTTGCGCCCGGGTACCTTCTTCCCGCCGTCGTAGCCGCGTGAGGAGGCCGGCACCGTCGCGGCGGCCCGCACCGACTGTGCGTCGATGATCCCCGCCGTGGGCTCGGCCTCACGGCCTTCGTGTTCCCTCACCCGTGCGCGCAGCCGGTCGTGGAACTCGGTGATCAGCCCGTGCTCGCGCCAGCGGCGGAAGAAGGCGTAGACGCGGCCCCAGTCGGGGAGTCCGCGGGCATCGCCCGCCACGAGATCCCGCCCGCGACCAGGTAGCGGATCGCGTCCAGCAGTTGGCGGTGGCAGTAGCCTTCCGGCCGTCCGCCTTTGCCCTGGAGCCAGGCCGGCACCGGCAGCAACGGCCGGATGGCCGCCCACTCCGTATCCGTCATGTCCGACGGATACCGGCGTTCCCGGTCGGGACGGTCGGCCGCGTTGCCGTACACGTGCGCGAGGCAATCACACGATGGAGCAGCCGAGTTGAACTGGACGGGCTCGGACGCGTACAACAACGACACCAGGGCCTCCCGGCACTGCTCGGTTAGATTCGCATCCCCGAGCTACCGAGGGGCCCTGTCTTCATGCACGCACAACGGGAAGATCACCCCGACGGGAAACCTGTTCGACCCCCACGTTCCATGATCGGTTGAGATACGGCTTCTGAGCCTCTACCAAGTCGTCCGCGAACTGCAGACCCTGCTCGCAGCCTGGACCGGCGCCTGCCCCACCTGCCACCGCGACATACCAACACTCGCGCCAACCTGACCAAGCACTACTAGGGCCTGTGTGATGTCGTGATCAATCGGCTGCTTGCAAGAGATCTTCGAGCCAGATCATCGAAGCACGGAGTTCGAGGCCGGCGACGTAGCTCTCGGGTGTTTTGTCGAAGCGTGTGGCGATGCCGCGCCAGTCCTTCAGCCGGTTGATCAGGCGCTCGACGGCGTTCCGTTCCTTGTAGAGGTCGGCGTCGTGGCTGACCGGCCGCCCGCCCTGGCTGCCTTTCTTCTTGCGGTTGGCGGCCTGGTCCTTCTTCTCCGGGATGACCGCCTTGATGTGGCATTTGCGCGGGTAGGCGCGATTGGCGCGGGACGAGTAGGCCTAATGGGGCGCGAAGGACGGTAAACGAGCCCAGTTCCCCGCCTCCCTGGGAAGGGGTGCTGGCAGCGCGGAGCCGGCTTTCAGGGCGCGAGCCGAGCCTTTGAGTATGCCCGGACCTTGGAGTCCTTTGACAAGACGAGGTCGGCTTCGCGCCCATCGGTGTGCTTCGAGATGTTCAGGACGAGGCGGGATCCGCTGGCAAGAGCCTCCAAGCGGTCGCGTTGATGCAGTGAAGGGGCGTCTTTGGCCGCTGTGCTACCGGTCGGTCCGAGATGCGGTTCGCTGTCCGCAGTCTGAGCCGGTTGTGCGGATTACCTCTCACCTCTGCCTTGAGCTCCCAGCTCTGAAGCAGACCGAGGGCCGCATGACTCGCTGGGGTTGCGAACGGCTGGTGGGATGACGTGCCTTGAGCACTTCCATTAGGGAGCACGCGCACCCTGCAAGGCTCTGGCCTGGGGAAAAGCCGCGACGAAGGAGGGCTGGATGGAGATCACCGAATTAATGACGCCCGTGTTCTGTGGGGTGGACTGGGCCGAAGACCACCACGACATCGCGCTGGTCGATGCCGGGGGAAAGCAACTCGCCAAAGTGCGGATCACTGACGATGCGGCAGGGTTCGGCCAGCTCACCGCCCTGCTCACCGAACACGGCGACAGCGAGGGCGCCCCGATCCCCGTGGCGATCGAGACCTCTCGAGGGCTCCTCGTCGCCTGCCTGCGGGCCACCGGCCGGCCGGTCTTCGCGATCAATCCGCTGGCGGTCGCCCGCTACCGGGACCGGCACTCTGTCGCCCGGAAGAAGTCCGACGCCGTCGACGCCGCGGCACTGGCCAACATTCTGCGGACCGACATGGCAGCCCATCGGCCGCTGCCTGCAGATTCCGAGCTTGTGCAGGCCATTGCCGTGCTTGCGCGGGCCCAGCAGGACGCCGTCTGGGACCGCGGCCAGGCCCACAACAAGCTCCGCTCACAGCTACGCGAGTTCTACCCGGCCATCCTGGAGGCCTTCGCCCAGCACAAGCACGGTC
This sequence comes from Streptomyces sannanensis, assembly GCF_039536205.1. Lineage (GTDB taxonomy): Bacteria > Actinomycetota > Actinomycetes > Streptomycetales > Streptomycetaceae > Streptomyces > Streptomyces sannanensis. Next base: position 108,898 of record NZ_BAAAYL010000004.1, read on the forward strand.
TGTGTTCACGGGAGGCCCGCACCATCCTGGCCGCCGCCCCGACACCGACGATGGCCGCGACGCTAACCCGACGGCGGCTGCAGGCCCTGCTCAAGCAAGCCGGCCGAGTGCGCGGCATCCAGGCCGAAGCCGACAGGATCCACGAGGTCTTCCAGCGTGACTATCTCCACCAGCTTCCGCAGGTCGAAGCAGCTCTCGGCCAGCAGACGTCCGCCCTGCTTCGGCAACTGAACACCGCCTGCCACAACGCCGACCAGCTCGAAGAAGCCACCGCCCAGACCTTCGACGACCACCCGGATGCGCCGGTCATCCGCAGCTTTCCGGGCCTCGGATCCTTAACCGGCGCCCGGGTCCTTGCGGAGATCGGTGATGACCGGAGCCGGTTCGCAACGGCCGGTTCGCTGAAGGCCTACGCCGGAAGCGCCCCGGTCACTCGGGCCAGCGGCAAGAGCTGCGTGGTCATGAGCCGACGGGTCAAGAATCAGCGGCTGGCCGCTGTCGGCTACGTGTGGGCCTTCGTCTCCCTCACCAGGTCACCAGGCGCCAGAGCACACTACGACCGTCGCAGGAAAGCCGGCGACCGCCACGTCGCCGCACAAAGGAACCTGTTCAACCGCTTCATGGGCATGCTCTTCCACTGTCTCCAGCACGGCCATGCCTACGACGAAGCGACCGCCTTTCCGCACCAGCAGTCAGCACAGCTCTCCGCCGAAGCAGCTTGACGCTTATCCGCGTGGGATGTCTTGTCCGCGGCGACCGCGCCCGGCCGGGTGCGGGGCCGGCCGACCGGCAGACGGACGCGGATCTTGTTCAGCACGGGGATGAACTGGGGGCTGTCCGCGGCCTGCCCGGCGGTCAGGACGAACGACAGCGGCCGGCGCTTACGATCGGCGGCGAGATGAATCTTGCTGGTCAGTCCACCGCGGGACCTGCCGAGCAGGGCTTCCTTCAGGCGGAGCCTGCGTCGGCGGCGGACGCGTCGGCGTTCTTCCCGTTCAGGATCGTTTCCGCCGTCCCGCCCGTTCTGTTCCCCTTCGTCGCCCCCCTTTTGCCGGGCCTGCTCCTGCTCGGTGGCGGCCTCCTCGAGAGCCTCCATGACGTCCTTGTCGACGAGCATCCCGGCGGCGTCGTGGTGAGCACGGGCGGTTGTGGAGTCCACGCTGACCAGGGACAAGTCTGTCTTGCCCTGGCGGGCGGCTTCGGCAATCAGGCCCTCCAGCAAGGCAGTGAAGACACCGGCATTCCGCCAGACCCGGAAGCGTCCGTAGACGGTCGGCCAGGGCCCGAACTCGCCCGGCATCTCGCGCCACTGCGCGCCTGTCCTGAACCGCCAGATCACCTCCTCGAACTGGTCCCTCAGCCGCTCGGGGTACGGGCCGTACTCGCCTATTGGCAGGAACGTCTCGATCAACTTCCACTGTTCGTCGGTGAGTTGCCTGCGCGTCACGACTGTCTTCCTACCGGATCCGCCTTCCAGACGGATCCGGGTCGACAAAATTGATCACGACATCACACAGGCCCTAGTTGTACTGACCCGTGAGGTTAGGGACGCGGCTGGCGGGTGGTTGGCCCTTGAGCGCGGTGTGTCCGCGGTGGTGATTGTAGGTGTGCAGCCAGGCGGGGTATGCCTCGCGTCGCTCGGTCTCGCTCCGGTAGGGCTGTGCGTAGGCCCATTCGTCGAGGAGGGTGCGGTTGAACCTCTCGACTTTCCCGTTGGTCTGGGGCCGGTAGGGGCGGGTCCGCTTGTGTGAAATCCCTTGCTCTGTGAGGCAGTTGCGCCACAGGTGGGATTTATAGCAGGAGCCGTTGTCGGTCAGGACGCGTTCGACGGTGATCCCGGCCTGGGCGAAGAAGGCGTGGGCCCGCTGCCAGAATCCGACGGCGGTCTCCTTCTTCTCGTCGCCGAGGATCTCGCTGTAGGCGAGGCGGGAGTGGTCGTCGACGGCGTTGTGCAGGTAGCTGTAACCGACGCCGGAGCGGGTCTTGCGGCCGGCCTGGCGTCCGAGGGTCTTGTGGCCTCCGCCGTCGGGGATGTTGCCGAGCTTCTTGATGTCCACGTGCACCAGTTCGCCGGGGCGTTCACGTTCGTAGCGGCGTATGACGCGGCCGGTGGCACGGTCCAGGTGGGTCAGACGGGCCAGGCCGTAGCGGGTCAGGACCCGGTGGACGGTCGCGGGGTTCAGCCCGAGAAGGTAGGCGATGCGGGCCGGCCCCCACCGGCGCAGGACGCGGACCTTGATGATGCGCCGCTCGGTGCGGGTCGGGGTCCGGCGCGGGCTGCGCTGCGGGCGTGAGGACCGGTCGGTCATGCCTGCCTCGCCCAGCTCGAGGTAGCGGCCGGCCCACCGCTGGGCTGTCGTGGGTGAGACCTGGAAGCGTTCGGCGGCCCGGCGCAGGGTCCAGCCCTCGTCGACGACGCAGCGGGCCAGGCGCAGGCGGCCGGTTTCGCTCAGGGGTGCATTACGGTGGGGCACGAGGGCCTTTCTGTTGCTGGTGCAGATGTCGCAATCCACACCAGGCCAGAAGGCCCTCACCCATTTCAAGATTGGTCAGCCGTGACCCCTGTCACTGTCCACAACCTCCCGAGACAGAACACCTAGTGGGGAACCCTCCAAGCCCGGATAGACATCGTTGTGCCGGTCAAGATCACCGTGTTCACCCGCACGGCCGCAGACTTGAAGTACGGGGTGGCCGTGGCGGCCGCCGCGTCCTTGTCCGTGACGACACCTGGGACACCACACCGTGAGCGAACGCGTCATTGCGCCCAAGAGCCGGGGCTTCCTGTTCCTCGACTCCCATCCTGGCGGCTGCCGACAGCTGGTGGACGAGATGTGGCAGGCCGTCCCCGCCCCGGTCACCGCCGGGGGCGAAGGGCCGGTGGCTCTGGTCATCGGCTCGTCCGCCGGGTATGGCCTGGCCGCTACGATCGCGGGCCTGGCCCGTGTCGGTATCCGTGGCATCGGCGTGTGCTTCGAGAAGGCGCCCGCGCGGCGCACCGGCACGGCCGGCTGGTATCGCACCGCCGCCACCGCCCGGCTCGCCCGACAGCACGGGCGGGACATGGTCTTCCTCAATGGCGATGCGTTCAGCGACACGGTGAAGGAGCAGGTTGCCGACCTCCTCGCCGAGCGGTTTGGGGGACGACTCGACTTCCTGATCTACTCGGTGGCCGCGCCTCGCCGCACCGACCCGGACACCGGCAACGTGTATGCCTCGGTCCTCAAGCCGATCGGCTCGCCGTACACCACCAAGACCCTCGTCTTCGACGAGTACGGTGCCCCGGAGGTGAAGGAGGTCACCACCGCGCCGGCCGAGGGCGACGACATCGAGCAGACCGTGGCGGTGATGGGCGGCACCGACTGGGAACGGTGGATCACGTTCCTGGCCGACCGGTCCCTGCTCGCCGACGGCTTCACCACCGCCGCCCTGTCCTACATCGGCTCGCCGCTCACCGCGGCGATCTACCGGCAGGGCACCATCGGCGTCGCAAAGTCCCATCTGGAAGCCACCGCACACACGTTGGACGAGCGCCTCGGCAAGACCCTGGGCGGCCGGGCCGTGACCTCGGTCAACGCCGCTGCCGTCACCCAGTCCTCCACCGCCATTCCCGGCATCGCCCTGTACGTCGGGCTGCTGCGCGGCGTCCTCGGCGACGCCATGGTGGCCCCGATCGGTCAACTGGTTGAGCTGTGGGACCAGCTGACCGGCGCCCGCCCCCTCAACCTCGACGACGAGGGCCGGGTCTGCCTCGACACCTGGGAACTCGACCCCGCCGTGCAGAACGCCGTCGCCGAACGCTGGAGCACCGCCACCAGCGACACCATCACCGAACTCGCCGACCTCGACTGGTTCAGCGACGAAGTCCGCCGCCTCTACGGCTTCTCTGTCCCCGGCGTCGACTACACCGCCCCCGTCGAAACCGACGTTCCCTGGCCCACTCTCACCATCTGACCCACGCCACGAACGCCCCCGATCGCGCCGTAAGACGAGGTCGGCCTCTCAGGATTTCGCCCCAGGGAACGTGATGGGTGTGTAA
>NZ_BAAAYL010000005.1 GCF_039536205.1 Streptomyces sannanensis
GTCTATCAGGATTCAGGTGTAATTCGTCTGTTCGGCCTACAGGTTTTTCGGTGGGCTGATCGGCTCACACTCGTCCGGCCGTAAGCCGGCCGTCGAAGAGGACGTCGAACTCGTTGAGGGCGGATTTCCAGCGGTTGCTCCAGCGCTGGCGGCCGTGGCCGGTGGGGTCCAGGGTGAGGGTGGCGAGGTAGAGGCGCTTGAGGGCGGCCTGCTCGTTGGGGAAGTGCCCGCAGGCTTGGGCCGCGCGCCGGTAGCGGGCGTTGAGGGACTCGATCGCATTGGTGGTGTAGACCACTTGTCGGATGGCGTCAGGCAGGCCGAGGAAGGGCACGAACTCGCTCCAGGCCCGCTCCCAGGTCCCGGCGATCGACGGATAGCGCTTGCCCCACTTCTCGTCGAACTCGGCCAGCCGGGCACGTGCTTCGTCCTCGTTCACGGCCGTGTAGACGGGCTTGAGGTCGCGGGCCAGGTCGGGCCAGTCCCGGCGGGACGCGTAGCGCAGGGATGCACGGATGAGGTGAACCACGCAGGTCTGCACCACGGTCTGGGGCCAGACGGTGTTGACCGCGTCGGGCAGGGCGGTCAGACCGTCGCAGACCAGCATCAGCACATCGCGGACGCCCCTGTTCTTGATCTCGGTCAGCACGGTCTGCCAGTACTTCGCGCCCTCCCCGCCGCCGCCGGCCCACAGGCCGAGAATCTCGCGGTAGCCGTCGCAGGTAACCGCGATGGCCACGTAGACCGGCCGGTTCGCCACATGCCCATCCCGGATCTTGACGTGAACGGCGTCGATGAAGACCACCGGATAGACCGGATCCAGCGGGCGGGTGCGCCATTCCGCCATCGACTCCAGGGCCTTGTCGGTGATCGTGGAGATGGTCTCCTTCGTCGTCGACATGCCGTACGTCTGGGCGAGGTGGGAGACGATCTCACCGGAGGTCAGGCCCTTCGCGGTCAGCGAGATCACCAGGTCGTCCAGCGCCCCGGTGCGGCGGGCGTACCTGGGCAGCACCCGGGGCTGGAAGGTGCCCAGCCGGTCGCGCGGGACCTGCACCGTGATGGCGCCGACCTCCGTTATCACCTTCTTGGTCCGATAGCCGTTGCGCATGTTCCCGCCCGAGCGCGATCCGCGCCCGCCGGCCCGGCCTGCCTCGGCGTCCAGGTGCAGGTCCATTTCGGCCTCCAGGGCAGCCTGCATCAGATGCTGAGCCAGTTCGGGCAACAGCCCGCCCTCGCCCATCAGCTGCAGCCCTTCGCCACCGCGGACTTTCTCCCTCGCGAGCATCGTCAGCTCGTCCAGCAGCGCCAGACTCAGCCCGTTCACCGAGGACCCGGCACCCGTCGTCGTTCTCACGTCGGCACCCTGGGCGCTCTCACCGGCCCCGGCAAGCGACACGCCGTTCGCGGTCTCGATCAGGTGATCAGTCGTCGTACTCATCAGGTGACTCCTTCGAGGAAGTTCACACCTGATT